>NZ_JBFULV010000038.1:0-59075 GCF_054049715.1 Rhizobacter sp. P5_C2
GGTCCCACGCACGCAACTCGACTTGGTCACGTTGTGCGCGCATCAATCTCGGCGAGACCTCAGCCTGTGCACGCGGCTGCCCGGCCTCTGCCGGCACCGGCACCGCACCTTGCTCGAACAGTTCCCCCGTGCCTTCTTCACTCCCCGTCGCCTTGGTGTTTGTGCTCATGGGCTCCTCAACGTCAAACACGGGGATTGGTTCACACCTTCTGAGCCTGTCGAAGCCCTCGTGCCGTGCGCGCGACCCTTCGACAAGCTCTCAAGAAACAGCACACCCCCGTTCGCCCTGAGCCTGTCGAAGGGCCCGATCATCCTGAGCTTGTCGAAGGACCTGAGCAGCGACCGAGCTTGTCGAGGGCGCGTCCGTCGAAGGGTTGCGTCCGAAGCGGGGCAGGCCTTCGACAAGCTCAGTCCGACCCTTCGACAGGCTCAGGGCGAACGGGGTTTCTTTGCAACTGCTGGGTCCCTTCGAGGACCTCTTGGGCTCAGGGCGAACGGGTCTGTTTCTGACCGCGATCACGAAAAAACGTTGTCCAGCTGGCGAATCCACGCTGCTTTCTGACCACCATCCACGAAACTCGCCTCGAAGCTGTTCTTCGCCAGCTGATGCGCCTGCCGCGCCCCGAGCGCCGGCAGCGCCTCGAAGGTCGCGAGGAAGTTCGCGTTCATGTAGCCGCCGAAATACGCCGGATCATCCGAGTTGACCGTCGCGCACAGGCCCGCATCGAGCAGGGCCCCCAACTGGTGCGCCGCCATGTCCGGGTACACGCACAGCTTCACGTTCGACAGCGGGCACACCGTCAGCGGCACGCGCTCGGCGGCCAGCCGCTTGACCAGCGCCGGGTCTTCGACGCAGCGCACGCCGTGGTCGATGCGCTCGACCTTCAGCACGTCGAGCGCGCTCCAGATGTAGGCGGGCGGGCCTTCCTCGCCGGCATGCGCGACCAGCCTCAGCCCGAGCTCGCGGCACTTCGCGAACACCCGCGCGAACTTCTCCGGCGGGTGGCCGCGCTCGCTGCTGTCGAGGCCGACGCCGATGAAGCGCTCGCGAAACGGCAGCGCCTGTTCCAGCGTCTCGAACGCCGCCTCTTCGCTCAGGTGCCGCAGGAAGCACAGGATCAGCGCGCTGCTGACGCCCAGCTCGCGCTTCGCCACCTCGCCCGCGCGCGTCAGCCCGTTGATCACGGTCTCGAAGCTCACGCCGCGCTCGGTGTGCGTCTGCGGATCGAAGAACAGCTCGGCATGCACGACGTTGTCGGCGGCCGCGCGGCGGAAGTAGGCCATCGCCATGTCGAAGAAGTCCTCCTCCTTCAGCAGCACGCTGGCACCGGCGTAGTAGATGTCGAGGAAGCTCTGCAGGTCGGTGAACGCATAGGCCTCGCGCAGCGCCTCGACGCTCGCGTACCGGATCGCCACGCCGTTGCGCTGCGCCAGCGCGAAGATCAGCTCCGGCTCCAGCGAGCCCTCGATGTGGATGTGCAGCTCGGCCTTCGGCATCGCGCACAGCAAGGCGGGCAGGCGGTCGCGGGGGATGGCGTCGAGGTTCATGTCAGGGCTCCAAAACAGATGCCGCGTTCGCTGAGGAAGCGGCGGTAGGCGGCCGAACTGCGGTCGGCCGCGCAATGGACCTCGCCGCCCGCGAGCGGCAGCCGCCTGGGCTGCTGCGACTCGAGGACGGGCTGGTCCTGCGTGAAGATGGTGTGCTGGAACGCGCGCAGCGCGTCGTCGCTGGAATCGTGGTCGGTCACCGCGAGGCGGAACCAGACGCGGCTGCGTTCCTCGTCGAGCGGGCAGACGAACAGGCCGATCACGTCGCGATAGTCCCCCTGCGCCTGCGGCAGCTTGGTCAGCACCGCGCTGAACGGCGCCGTCAGCTCGTAGCGGTAGTCGACCCAGCTGCCTTCGGTCGACAGCCGGTTGCTCTGCGGTTGCCAGGCCTTGCAGCCGGTCGCGACGAAGCCGGTGGGCGTGGGCTGAACGGTGTAGGCGGGCGTCTGCGGCTGCGCGCGTTCGCCGAGCCAGCCGTCGTGCACGAAGCCGAAGTGCGACAGGTCGAGGAAGTTCTCGACGATGCGGCCGGCACTGGTCGCCACGTCGTACGGGCCGCACAGCAGCTTGCGCAGTTGCGGGGCGGCCTCGGCCTCGAAGGCGGGCAGCGGCGTGTCACCGGGCTGCAGCCGCACCCACACGAGGCCGTGCGCCTCCTGCGCTTCATGCGCGCAGGCCGCGTGCGAGGGCGGCGGCGTGAACGACGGCTGCGACGCGATCAGCACGCAGCCGCCATCGCCGCCGAAGCGCCAGCCGTGGTACGGGCATTCGAGTGCCGCGCGGCCGTCGTGCTGCACGATCCGGCCGAGCGAGAGCCGCGTGCCGCGGTGCGGGCAGCGGTCAGTGAAGACCCGTGCGCGACCGGCGTCGTCGCGCCACAGCACCAGGTCCTGCGACAGCAGGCGCACCGGCAGCGGGGAGGTGCCGAGCGCCTCGCTGCCGGCCACCGGGTGCCACAGCGTCGCTTCGATCAAGGCCTACTTGCCTCCAGGAACCTTGCCTTCGACGCCCTTGACGAAGAACTTGATCCCGCTCATGAACTTGTCATCGGCGACCTCGTCCTTCTTCAGTACCTCCTTGCCGTCGCTGCCGACGATCGGGCCCTTCCAGATCGCGAAGCTGCCGTCCTTCAGGCCGGCCTTCACCTTCTCGACCTTGTCCTTCAGCTCGGCCGGTACCTTGTCGGAGATCGACACCAGGTCGATCGCGCCTTCCTTGACGCCCCACCACGACGCGCTGTTGCCGGTCCACTTGCCGTCCAGTGCATCCTTGGTCGCCTTGATGTAGTACGGCCCCCAGTTGATGACGCTCGAGGCCAGGTGGGCCTTCGGGCCGTAGGCGGTCATGTCGCTGTCCCAGCCGAACGCGTACTTGCCGGCCTTCTCGGCCGTCTGCAGCACCGCGCTCGAATCGGTGTTCTGCATCAGCACGTCGGCGCCGCCGTTGATCAGCGATTGCGCGGCCTCGGTCTCCTTCGGCGGGTTGAACCATTCGTTGACCCAGACCACCTTGGTCTTGATCTTCGGGTTCACCGACTGCGCACCCAGCGTGAAGCTGTTGATGTTGCGGATCACCTCGGGAATCGGGATCGAGCCGACCACGCCCAGCGTGTTGGTCTTGGTCATGCCGCCGGCGATCACGCCGGCCATGTACGCGCCTTCATAGGTGCGGCTGTCGTAGGTGCGCATGTTCTCGGCCTGCTTGAAACCGGTGGCATGCTCGAACTTCACGTCCTTCAGGTCGGCCGCGACCTTCAGCATCGGTTCCATGTAGCCGAAGGTGGTGCCGAAGATCAGCTTGTTGCCCTGGCCGGCCATGTCGCGGAACACCCGTTCGGCATCGGCCGCCTCGGGCACCTTCTCGACGAAGCTGGTCTGGATCTTGTCGCCGAATTCCTTCTCGAGCGCCTTGCGCGCGTTGTCGTGCGCGAAGGTCCAGCCGCCGTCACCGACCGGGCCGACGTAGGCGAACGCGATCTTCAGCGGCTCGGGCTTCGGCGCCGGGGCCGACGCGGCGGCCACCGGGGTCGGCGCCGGCGCGGGCGCCTCTTCCTTCTTGCCGCAGCCCACCAGCGCCGTGCCGGCCGCCAGCGTGCTCCACCCTGCGAGCTTCAGCAGGGCACGTTTCGAGATTGAGGTCATGGGAACTCCAGGTGAGGAACGCAAGAATTTATCAGCAGCTAGCTGCCCGGGAAAAAGGGCTTGCCCAATGAGGCCGGCATGTTCACGCGGATCCAGCCGGCATTGCGCGAGATCAGCACCAGCACGACGATGGTCGACAGGTAGGGCAGCATCGTCAGCAGCTGCGCCGAGACCTGCACGCCTTCGCCCTGCAGGTAGAACTGCAGCATCGTCACGCCGCCGAACAGGTAGGCGCCGAGCAAGACGCGTGCCGGTCGCCAGGTCGCGAAGGTGGTGAGGGCCAGCGCGATCCAGCCCTTGCCGGCGATCATGCCCTCGACCCACAGCGGCGTGTAGACCACCGAGATGTAGGCGCCCGACAGCCCGCACAGCGCGCCGCCGGCCAGCACCGCGGCGAGGCGGATGCGGCGCACCGGGTAGCCGAGCGCATGCGCCGATTCGGGCGATTCGCCGACCGCGCGCAGCACCAGTCCGGCGCGCGAGCGGTACAGGAACCACGCGAGCCCGGCCGTCAGCGCGATCGCCGCATACACCATCGGGTGCTGGCGGAACAGCGCCGGGCCGAGCAGCGGGATGTCGGCCAGGAACGGCAGCTCGAAGTGCGCCCGCTCGCTCAGCTTCGCCTGCACGAAATTGATGCCGAGGAAGGCCGAGAAGCCGCTGCCGAACAGGCTGAGCGCGAGGCCGGTCGCGTACTGGTTGGTGTTGAGCCAGATCACCAGCACGCCGAAGGTGGCGGCCAGCAGCGCGCCGGCCCCGGCACCGGCGGCGAACGCCAGCCAGTCGTTGCCGGTGTGCACCGCGGTCGCGAAGCCGGCGATCGCGGCGATCAGCATCATCCCCTCGGCACCGAGGTTGACGATGCCGGCGCGCTCGTTGATCAGCAGCCCGAGCGCAGCCAGCGCCAGCACGGTGCCGGAGTTCAGCGTCGCGGCGATCAGCAGGGCGATGGCGTCCATCAGGCTTGTCCTTCGACTGGCACGTGCGCCGGCTTCCAGCGGAGGCGGTAGTGGATCAGCGTGTCGCAGGCCAGCAGCGTGAACAGCAGCAGGCCCTGGAACACGCCGGTCAGCGATTTCGGCAGGCCGAGGCGCGACTGCGCGAGCTCGCCGCCGATGTAGAACATGCTCATCAGGATCGCCGAGAACACGATGCCCACCGGGTGCAGCCGGCCGACGAACGCGACGATGATGGCCGCGAAACCGTAGCCGGCCGGCACGTGCGGCGTCAGCTGCCCGAGCGGCCCGGCCGCCTCCAGCCCGCCAGCGAGCCCCGCCATGCCACCCGACAGCAGCAGCGCCGTCCACAGCGCGCGCCGTGACGAGAAGCCGGCATAGCGCGCCGCGGCCGGCGCCAGCCCGCCGACCTGCAGCTGGAAGCCGGCGTAGGTGCGGAACAGGAAGGCCCAGAAGCCGGCCACCGCGAGCAGCGCGATCACCAGGCCGATGTTGACGCGCGAGCCGGCGAACAGGCGCGGGATCTTGGTCGCCTCGAGGAAGGTGATGGTCTGCGGAAAGTTGTAGCCGTCCGGGTCCTTCCACGGGCCGTACACCAGGTAGCCGAGCACCTGGTCGGCGACATAGACGAGCATCAGGCTGACCAGGATCTCGTTGGCGTTGAAGCGGTCGCGCAGCAGCGCGACGATCGCGGCCCAGGCCATGCCGCCGAGCACGCCGGCCAACAGGATCGGCACGACGATCCAGCGCCCCGTGCCCGGCTCGGCCAGCATCGCGACGCCGCCGGAGGCGATCGCCCCGAGCACGAACTGCCCCTCGGCGCCGATGTTCCAGACGTTGGAGCGGAAGCACACCGCCAGCCCGAGCGCGATCAGCAGCAGCGGCGTCGCCTTGACGGCCAGCTCCGACAGCGCGTACACGCTCTTCAGCGGCTCGACGAAGAACACCTGCAGCCCGCGCAGCGGGTCCTTGCCGAGCAGCAGGAACAGCACGACGCCGATCACCACCGTGATCGCCAGCGCCAGCAGCGGCGAGGCGACCGACATCACGCGGCTCGGCGCCGGGCGCGGCTCAAGCTTCAGCATGCTTGGCCTCCTGGTGGAAGGCCGCGCCGCGCGGCGCCCACAGCCCGCTCATCCATTCGCCGATCTGCTCCACCGTTGCCTGCGAGGTCGCGATCGACGGCGACACGCGGCCCTGCGCGATCACCACCAGCCGGTCGCAGACCTCGAACAGCTCGTCGAGTTCTTCGCTGACGACCAGCACCGCGCAGCCTTCGTCGCGCAGCTTCAGCAGCTCGCCGCGGATCTGCGCGGCCGCGCCGACGTCGACGCCCCAGGTCGGCTGCGAGACGATCAGCAGGCGCGGCGCGGCGTCGATCTCGCGGCCGACGATGAACTTCTGCAGGTTGCCGCCCGACAGGCTCTTGGCCGGCGCGTCGGGGCCGCCGGCCTTCACGTTGAAGCGCTGGATCAGCCGGTTCGCGAGCGCGGCGACCTCGGCGGTGCGGATCCAGCCCTGCGCCGTCACCGCGGTGGTGCGCGTCAGCAGCGTGTTCTGCGCGAGCGACAGCGACGGCACCGCGCCGCGGCCGAGGCGTTCCTCCGGCACGAAATTCAGCCCCTGCGCGCGGCGGCGGCGCGGCGACTGGCGGCCCACCGGCCGGTCGAACAGCACGATGCTCTCGGCCTCGGCGCGCGGGTCCTCGCCCGAGAGCGCCGCCATCAGCTCCTGCTGGCCGTTGCCGGAGACGCCGGCGATGCCGACGATCTCGCCGCAGCGCACGTCGAAGCTGATGCCGTGCAGGTCCATGCCGAACTGGTCGCGCTTCGGCACGCCGAGCTCGCGCACCGACAGCGCCACGTCGCCGAGCCGCGCCTGCAGGTGCTGCAGCTGCGGCGGCTCGGCGCCGATCATCAGGCGCGACAGGCTGGCGTTGGTCTCCTGCGTCGGGTCGACCTCGCCGGTGACGCGGCCGCCGCGCAGCACGGTGCAGTGGTGGCACAGCGCGCGGATCTCGTCGAGCTTGTGGCTGATGTAGAGGATGCTGCAGCCCTCGGCGGCGAGCTGGCGCAGCGTGATGAACAGCGTCTCGACGGCCTGCGGCGTCAGCACCGAGGTCGGCTCGTCGAGGATCAGCAGCTTCGGGTTCGTCATCAGCGCGCGCACGATCTCGACGCGCTGGCGCTCGCCGACCGACAGCGTGTGGACCGGGCGCAGCGGGTCGACCTCGAGGCCGTAGACGCGGGCGACCTCGGTGATGCGCTGCGTCACGGCGGCGAGCGTCAGGGACTTGTCGAGGCCGAGCCAGACGTTCTCGGCGGCGGTGAGGGTGTCGAACAGGCTGAAGTGCTGGAACACCATGCTGATGCCCAGCGCGCGCGCCTCCTGCGGGTTGCGGATCTCGACCGGCAGGCCGTTCCAGCGGATCACGCCGGCATCGGGGCGGACGGCGCCGTAGATCATCTTCATCATCGTCGACTTGCCGGCGCCGTTCTCGCCGAGCACGGCATGGATCTCGCCCGGCTTGACGCGCAGGTTGACGCGGTCGTTGGCCTTGACGGCGGGGTAGCTCTTGCTGAGGTCGGTCAGTTCCAGTCGAAGCATCGCTGTCCCCTCAATCGCGTCGCCCATGCCGTTGCACTCCGTTCACCCACGTCGACACCAGATTCCGCTCGTCCGCCAGCGTCATCCACGCAAAAACCTTCTCATGCAAGCCCCGCGCCACCTCCATCCGACGCTCGGCGACCGACCCCACCGCCCAGTCCCAGACGCACAGGTCGGCGACCCGCCCGATCTCCAGCGAGCCGATCTCGTCGGCCAGCCCGAGCACCTTGGCCGCGCCCCGCGTGCAGGCGTGCAGCGCCTTCCACGCCGTCAGCCGCTCGCCGGCCATCGCCTGCACCCGGTAGGCATCGCTCGCCGCGCGCAGCAGGCACAGGCTGGTGCCGCCGCCCACGTCGGTCGCCAGGCTCACCGCGCAACCGGCCGCCTCGGCCGCGCGCCAGCCGAACAGCCCGCTGCCGAGGAACAGGTTCGACGACGGGCTGTGGGCGATCTGCGCACCGCTCGCGTGGATCGCGGCCCGGTCGGCATCGTCCAGCCAGATGCCGTGCGCCAGCACGCTGCGCTCGTTCAGCAGCCCGGCGCGGGCATACACGTCGAGGTAGCTGCGCGCCTCGGGGAACAGCTCGGCCACCCACAGCACCTCGTCGCGGTTCTCGGCCACGTGGGTCTGCATGTAGATGCCGGGGTACGCCGCGCACAGCCGGCCGGCCATCGCGAGCTGTTCCGGCGTGCTGGTCGGCGCGAAGCGCACCGTCACCGCATAGGCCAGCCGGCCGCTGCCGTGCCAGCGCTCGATCAGCTCGACGCAATCGCGCTCGGCCTGGTCGACGTCGTCGCGCAACCCATCGGGTGCATGCCGGTCCATCAGCACCTTGCCGGCGATCAGCCGCATGCCGCGCGCCTGCGCGCCGGCCAGCAGCCGGTCGGCGCTGACCTTGTGCACCGTGGGGAACACGACCGCGGCGGTCGTGCCGTGCGCCAGCAGCGCATCGAGGAAGCGCGCGGCGCCGCGCTCGGCCTCGCCGTCGTCGGCGTAGCGGCGCTCGGCCGGGAAGGTGTAGGTGTCCAGCCAGTCGAGCAGCGCGGTGCCGTAGCTCGCGATCACGTCGAGCTGCGGGCTGTGCACGTGGGTGTCGATGAAGCCGGGCATCAGCAGCCGGCCGCGGTGGTCGTGCAGCTGCCAGCTGGCGTCGGGCGTGTCGTGCTGCGCGCCGGCGATGCGGCCGTCCTCGACCAGCAGCCAGTGGTCGGGGCGAAAGCGCACGGCCGGCGACTCGGTGGCGCCCCAGTCGGGTGCGGCGGTGAAGTCGAGCAGGTCGGCACGCAGCGCGATGCGGCGGGGTGTCATGCGGGAAGGATCCTCGGGCGGGCCCGTGAATTGCAAAGCCAGGGCGTCGGGGCGCATCGTATCCCGGCGGCGACGGAGGTTTACCCTTGCGGAGTCTGTCCTATGCTTGTCGAGCAACCCCGGATTTCCATGAGCACACAGCCCATTCGCTTCTTCCACCGCGGCGAGGTCGTCGAGGTGAGCGGCGTTCATCCGACGCGCTCGGTGCTCGACTGGCTGCGCGAGGACGCGCACTGCACCGGCACCAAGGAGGGTTGCAACGAGGGCGATTGCGGTGCCTGCACGGTGGTGGTGGGCGAACTGGTGGATGAACAGACGCCGCCGTCGCAGCGCGTCGGCGGCCTCGCGCTGCGCACCGTCAACGCCTGCATCCAGTTCCTGCCGACGCTGGCCGGCAAGGCGCTGTTCACGGTCGAAGACCTGAAGGACCAGGCCGGTGGCGTGCTGCACCCGGTGCAGCAGGCGATGGTCGAGTGCCACGGCTCGCAGTGCGGCTTCTGCACCCCGGGCTTCGTGATGTCGCTGTGGGCCGGCTACGAAGGCCACCGCGCCTGCGGGCAGATGCCGACCCGCCAGCAGCTGGCCGACGAGCTGTCGGGCAACCTGTGCCGCTGCACCGGCTACCGGCCGATCCTCGATGCCGGCGAGCGCATGTTCCGGCTGCCGCCGGTGTCGCTCGACACCGCGCCGGTGGTCGCCGCATTGCAATCGCTCGCAAGCAGCGGCGACGGCCTGCACTACGCCGGCTTCAACCGCCAGCGCGACGGCGCCCCGCGCGTCGACGACTACTTCGCGCCGCGCACGCTGGAGGCGCTGGCGACGCTGCGCGAGCAGCACCCGAAGGCGACGCTGCTGGCCGGCTCGACCGACATCGGGCTGTGGGTCAACAAGCAGTTCCGCGACCTCGGCGAGATCCTCTACCTGGGCGACGTGGGCGAGCTGAAGCGCATCGACGAGCGCGACGGCCACCTGCACATCGGCGCCGGCGCGTCGCTCGAAGACGCCTGGTCGGCGCTCGCGCGGCGCATCCCGGCGTTGACCGAGGTGTGGCTGCGGTTCGCGTCGCCGCCGATCCGGCATGCCGGCACGATGGGCGGCAACGTGGCGAACGGCTCGCCGATCGGCGATTCGGCGCCGGTGCTGCTCGCGCTCGACGCCGAGCTGGTGCTGCGCCGCGGCAGCAAGGCGCGGCGCGTGCCGCTCGCGGCCTTCTACCTCGACTACATGAAGAACCAGCTGCAGCCCGGCGAGTTCGTGCAGGAGATCGTGGTGCCTTTGGCCGCCATGACAACGACAGCGCGGCGGCAGACCCGCGCCTACAAGATCAGCAAGCGCAACGACTGCGACATCTCTGCGGTGTGCGCCGGCCTGTCGATCGCGCTCGCGGCCGACGGCACGGTCGCGCAGGTGCGGCTCGCGTTCGGCGGCATGGCGGGCATCGTCCAGCGCGCCGCGCAGGCCGAGGCGGCGCTGCAGGACCGGGCCTGGGACGAAGGCGCGCTGAAGGCCGCGCAGGCCGCGCTGGCGCACGACTTCGCGCCGCTCACCGACATGCGCGCCAGCGCCGCCTACCGGATGCAGGTCGCGCAGAACCTGCTGCGGCGCTTCTGGCTGGAGACGCGGGCGGTGGATCCGCTGCCGGTCGAGGCCACGCGGGCCTGGAGCGTGGTCGCATGAACAAGCCGCTCGATCCGTTCCTGCAGGCCACCGGGC
Source organism: Rhizobacter sp. P5_C2 (assembly GCF_054049715.1). Classification (NCBI taxonomy): domain Bacteria; kingdom Pseudomonadati; phylum Pseudomonadota; class Betaproteobacteria; order Burkholderiales; family Sphaerotilaceae; genus Rhizobacter; species Rhizobacter sp. P5_C2. The sequence goes on from NZ_JBFULV010000038.1 coordinate 10,275, forward strand.
CCGAGGCCGAAGCCATCGCGCTGCGCGAGGGCGCGCGCGTCGGCATCAGCCGCCCGCATGAGTCGGCGCACCTGCACGTCGCCGGCGAGGCGGCCTACATCGACGACCTGCCGGAGCTGGCCGGCACGCTGCACGCGGCGCTCGGGCTGTCGCCGATCGCGCATGGCCGGCTGCAGGCCATCGACCTCGCGCTGCTGCGCGCGCAGCCGGGCGTCGTCGCGGTGCTGACCGCCGCCGACATCCCCGGTGCCAACGACTGCGGGCCGATCCTGCACGACGACCCGATCCTCGCCGACGGCGAGCTGCGCTACCTCGGCCAGCCGGTGTTCGCGGTGATCGCGACGACGCGCGATGCGGCGCGCCGTGCCGCGGCCCGGGCCAAGGCGGTGCTGAAGGTGGAGCCGCTGCCGCCGATCCTGACGCCCGAGGCCGCGCATGCGGCGGGCGCCTACGTGCTGCCGCCGATGCACCTGGTGCGCAGCACGCAGGACGGCGGCGCACGGGCCGCGATCGACGCGGCGCCGCACCGCCTGAAGGACACGCTGAGCGTCGGCGGCCAGGAGCAGTTCTACCTCGAAGGCCAGATCAGCTACGCGATCCCGAAGGAAGACCGCGGGCTGCTGCTGCACTGCTCGACGCAGCACCCGAGCGAGATGCAGCACCTGGTGGCACATGCGCTGCAGCTGAACTCGCACCACGTGCAGGTGGAATGCCGGCGCATGGGCGGTGGCTTCGGCGGCAAGGAATCGCAGTCGGCGCTGTTCGCCTGCGTGGCCGCGGTGGCCGCGCAGAAGCTGCGCCGGCCGGTCAAGCTGCGGGTCGACCGCGACGATGACTTCCTGATCACCGGCCGGCGCCACTGCTTCTGGTACGAGTACGAGGTGGGCTACGACGACGACGGCCGCATCCTCGGCAGCGAGGTGACGATGGTGTCGCGCGCCGGGCATTCGGCCGATTTGTCGGGCCCGGTGATGACGCGCGCGCTGTGCCACTTCGACAACGCCTACTGGCTGCCCGACGTGGCCATGCACGGCTTTTGCGGCAAGACCAACACGCAGAGCAACACCGCGTTCCGCGGCTTCGGCGGGCCGCAGGGCGCGATCGCGATCGAGAACATCATCGACAGCGTCGCGCGCGCGCTCGGCAAGGACGCGCTGGACGTGCGGCGTGTCAACTTCTACGGCACGGACGCGAATCGCACCACGCCCTATGGCCAGTCGGTCGACGACAACATCCTGCACGAGCTGTGCGCGCAGCTCGAGGCCGACAGCGACTACCGCGCACGCCGAGAGGCTGCCGCCGCGTTCAACCGCGCGAACCCGGTGCTGCAGCGCGGCCTCGCGTTCACGCCGGTCAAGTTCGGCATCTCGTTCAACGTGAAGCACCTGAACCAGGCCGGCGCGCTGGTGCACGTGTATGCCGACGGCTCGATCCTGGTGAACCACGGCGGCACCGAGATGGGCCAGGGGTTGAACACCAAGGTGGCCCAGGTGGTGGCGCACGAGCTGGGCGTCGGCTTCGAGCGGGTGCGCGTCAGCGCGACCGACACGCACAAGGTCGTCAACACCTCGGCCACCGCCGCCTCGACCGGCAGCGACCTGAATGGCAAGGCGGCGCAGGACGCGGCGCGCCAGATCCGCGAACGGCTGGCCGACGTGGCCGCGCAACGGCTGGCCTGCCGCGCCGACGAGTTGCGCTTCGCGAACGACGAGGTGACCGGCCCGGCCGGGCGCATCGGCTTCGTCGAGCTGGTGATGCAGGCCTATCTGGCACGCGTGCAGCTGTGGTCCGACGGCTTCTACGCGACGCCCGGCCTGCACTGGGACAGCGCGACGCTGACCGGCCGGCCGTTCTTCTACTTCGCGTACGGCGCCGCGGTCAGCGAGGTGTTGGTGGATACCCTGACGGGCGAGTGGAAGCTGCTGCGCGCCGACGTGCTGCACGACGCCGGCCGCTCGCTGAACCCGGCCGTCGACATCGGCCAGGTCGAGGGCGCGTTCATCCAGGGCATGGGCTGGCTGACCAGCGAGGAGCTGGTGTGGCACCCGCAGACGGGGCTGCTCGCGACGCATGCGCCGAGCACCTACAAGATCCCGACCGCCAACGACTGCCCGGCCGTCTTCAACGTGCGGCTGTACGACGGCGAGAACGTCGAGGACAGCATCCACCGCAGCAAGGCGGTCGGCGAGCCGCCGCTGCTGCTGCCGTTCTCGGTGTTCTTCGCGATCCGCGATGCGGTGTCGGCGCTCGGCGGGCACCGCATCGACCCGCCGCTGCGCGCGCCGGCGACGCCGGAGGCGATCCTCGATGCGATCACCGCGGTGCGCGCGGCCGTCTGACAGGCTCTCGGCGCAAGCAGACGCAACCGAACGCAACGTGGTCGAGCAAACAGCGCAAGACGGGCCGTATTCGTGCGGTATTCACGCACGAACCCCCGGGCCGAGGGAGACGGCAAAAGAGCTGCCGTCGATATCCTTGGCGTCGATTCGCAGGCGTCCGCACCGGGCGCCGATGTCCGGTCGATCCTCCGCGAGCTCCAGCCGTCTTCATGAGCGCCACCTCTTCAGCGTCCACTTCTGCTTTCGCCCCCGTTGCCACGCCGCCCGCTTCGCCGGTGGTGTTCTCGCGGGCGGCCGCCACCGACAGCCAGCTGATGAAGGGCTGGGACGGCCTGCTCAGCGACAGCGGGCATGTCTACCGCATCTACCAGTCGCCGGAGTGGTGGAACCACCTGGTCGCCACCCGACCGGCCGACGACCTGCTGCTCGGCGTGCTGCCGGCGCAAGCGGGCGCCGAGGTCGGCGTGGTGCCGATGGACGTGCAGCCGTACCCGCTCGCGTTCTCGGCCGGCCGCTGGACCTTCGCCTCGCTGAAGCTGCGCGCGGCTCACTTGCTGGGCGGCGCGCCGCTGGTGGCCGGCCGGCCGCAGGCGCTGGCCGACGTGGTCGAGCGGCTGTGGCGCGAGCGCCCCGACCTGGACGCGCTGTTCCTGAAGGGCATTCCCGCGGGTTGCAGCGCCTGGGCCGGCTGGGAGGCCCAGCTGCGCCAGCGCGGCGGCTCGCTGCTGTACAGCGAGCATGGCAAGCGCCCGCTGTACACGATCGCGCTGCCCGAGACCTTCGACGCCTACCTGGCGCGCTTCGGCAGCAAGAAGCGCTACAACCTGCGCCGCCAGGTGCGGGTGCTGGAAGAGCAGATGCCGGGGCTGGAGCTGGTGCGTGTCGATGCCGAGGAGCAGGTCGCCGAGTTCGTGCGGCAGGCCCAGCACATCGCGAAGCGCACCTGGCAGCACCAGGCGATCGGCCCGCTCGGCATCGAGCGCGACGACATCGCGCTGCGGCTGTCCGACCTGGCGCGCCGCGGGCTGCTGCGCAGCTACGTGCTGCGCAGCGGTGGGCGGGCGCTGGCCTTCGTGCTGGGCTACCAGGGGCGCGGCGTGTTCCATTACGCCGACATCGGCCACGACGCGGAGCTGTCGAAGTTCAGCCCCGGCACCGTGCTGCTGTACCGGCTGATCGAAGACCTGATTGCGCACCAGCGCCCGCAGACGCTGAACTTCGGCATCGGCGTGTCGGAATACAAGCGCCAGTTCGCGACCGAGGTGCGCGAGGAGACCTCGCTGCTGATCCTGCGCGACACGCTGCGCAACCGGCTGCGCGTCGGGCTGCACCGCGGCTGGCGCGGGCTGCTGACGAAAGCCAAGGCGGCGCTGCGCCGGCCGAAGCTGGTGCTGGCCGGCGTGCTGACGCACGAGGCGGTGTACGAACTGGTCGGCACGGTGATCAACTCGCCGCTGCCGGTGCTGGTGGGCTGACGGAGGTCTCCCGATGAGCGCGCTGCGCCGTGAGGCGTTGGCGCTGCTCGCGGCCGGTGTCCCCGCGATGGACGTGCAGGTGCTGTCGCACCGCGGCTCGGTGCCGCGCGAGACCGGCACGCACATGCTGGTGACGCGCGATGCGGTGCTCGGCACGATCGGCGGCGGTCACCTGGAACTGGCGGCGATCGCGCAGGCGCGGCAGCGGCTGGAGGCCGGCGACACCAGCCCCCATGACGCCGAGTTCGCGCTCGGCCCCTCGCTCGGCCAGTGCTGCGGCGGCGCGTTGACGCTGCGCACGCAGCGCCTCGGCAAAGCGGTGCTGGCAGCGTGGCGCGACAACGCCCCGCGCTTCTTCCTGCAGCTGTACGGCGCCGGCCACGTGGGCCGCGCGATCGTCGCGCTGCTGGATGGCATCGACTGCCGGGTGCAGTGGATCGACGAGCGCGACAGCGAGTTCCCCGCGCAACCGCTGCCGCCGCACATCGAGCGCCTGTGCGTCGAACCGGTGGAGGCCGAGGTGGCGCAGGCGCCGCCCGGCACGCACTACCTCGTGCTGACCCACAGCCACGACCTGGACCTGCGCATCACCGAGGCCATCCTGCGCCGCGGCGATTTCGCGTACCTCGGCCTGATCGGCAGCCGCACCAAGCGCGCGCGCTTCATGCATCGCTTCGAGGAACGCGGGGTGCCGGCCGAGGCGCTGGCGCGGCTGACCTGCCCGATCGGCGTGCCGGGCATTGCCGGCAAGGAGCCGGAGGTGATCGCGGTGGCGGTGGTGGCGCAGCTGCTGCAAGGGTGAAGACCGGCGCGGCCCAGTCCTACAGGCAGGGCGGCTGCCTTCCGATGTCGGTGGGGGTGGATGCTTCCTACAGTGAAGGGATCCGCAACCCTGACCCCGAACGGAGATGGCCATGCTTCAGAAAGTCGCCCCTGACAAGAATTCGAACGACAAGAACGAGCGCAAAGGACAGACGCTGCGCCTTGACGAGACCGCGCTGGAGGCCGCCCGCAAGCGCACCGAAGACGGCGCCGTGACGCCGAGCTTCGGGCCCTGGCGCGACGACATCGTCAAGCTGCTGAACGATGCGCTGGCCACCGAGCTGGTCTGCGTGCTGCGCTACAAGCGCCACCACTTCACCGCGCACGGCATGTCGTCGCCGGCGATCGCGGCCGAGTTCATGGTGCACGCGAACGAAGAGGCAGCGCATGGCGACCTGATCGCCGAGCGCATCGTGCAGCTCGGTGGCGAGCCCGACTTCGCGCCGAACACGCTGCTCGAACGCAGCCATGCGCAGTACGACGACTCGTCCGACCTGAAGGCGATGATCCGCGCCAACCTGGTGGCCGAACGCGTCGCGGTGGAGGCCTACCGCCAGATGATCGCGCTGATCGGCGACAAGGACCCGACCACGCGACGCATGCTGGAAGGCATCCTCAGCGACGAGGAGGAGCATGCCGACGAGATGAAGGACCTGCTGGAGCAGTGAACTCCCGGCCGGGTCACAGCACCAGCGTCGCGCGGAAGTCGTTGACGTTGGTGAAGGTCGGGCCCGGTACCACCAGGTCGCCGAGCGGCGCGAAGAAGTTGTACGCGTCGTTGCGATCCAGTCGATCGCGCGCACTGAGCCCGAGGGCCTCGGCGCGCGCGAGCGTGTCGGGCGTGACGATCGCCCCGGCGTTGTCCTCGACGCCGTCGATCCCGTCGGTGTCCGCCGCCAGCACGAACACGCCCGGCTGCCCTTGCAGCGCGAGTGCGCAGCCGAGCAGGAACTCGGTGGCCCGCCCGCCGCGGCCGCCCTTGCTGGCGACCGTCACCGTGGTTTCTCCGCCCGACAGGATCACGCACGGCGTCCTGAACGGCTGCCCGCGCTTCGCGACCTGCCGCGCGAGCGCCGCGTGCACCTTGCCGACCTCGCGCGATTCGCCCTCGATCTCGTCGCCGAGGATGTGCGCCTCGATGCCCGCTGAGCGGGCCAGCGCAGCGGCGGCTTCGAGCGACTGCTGCGGCGTCGCGATCATCCGCACCTCGTGGCCGGCGAAGCGCACATCGCCGGGCTTCGGCGTTTCGAAGGCGCCGCTCTCCAACCCGGCCCGCGCGGCGGCCGACACCTCGATGCCGTAGCGCGCCAGGATCGCCAGCGCATCGGCGCAGGTCGTCGCATCGGGCACCGTCGGGCCGCTCGCGATCACCTCGGGCGAGTCGCCCGGCACGTCGGAGATCAGCAGCGTGAGCACCTTGGCCGGCGCGCACATCGCCGCCAGCCGCCCGCCCTTGATGGCCGACAGGTGCTTGCGCACGCAGTTCATCTCGTCGATCGCGGCGCCGCTCTTCAGCAGCGCCTTGTTGATCGCCTGCTTCTCTTCGAGCGTGACGCCGTCGGCCGGCAGCGCGAGCAGCGCCGAGCCGCCGCCGGACACCAGGCAGAGCACCAGGTCGTCGGCCGTCAGCCCTTGCGCGAGCGCCGCGATGCGCTGCGCCGCCTGGCGCCCGGCGGCATCGGGCACCGGGTGGGCCGCCTCGACGACCTCGATGCGCCCCGGCTGCGCGCGGTAGCCCGGCGGCACATGGCCGTAGCGCGTGACCACCAGCCCCGACAGCGGGGCGTCAGCGGGCCACAGCGCATCGAGCGCCTCGGCCATCGCGCCGCCCGCCTTGCCGGCGCCCAGCACCAGCGTGCGCCCGCGCGGCGGTGGCGGCAGGAAGGCGCCCAGCGTCTGCGCCGGCAGGGCCCGCGCGACCGCGGCGTCGTACAGCGCGCGAAGAAATCCACGGGGATCGGTGTGCGGCGAGGGTGCAGTCATGGCCCAATTATCGAATGGCCATCGACATGCAGGCGGTGCTCGACCGCATCCACGACGAAGCGCAGCCCTTGCTCGAGCAGGGCGAGGTCGCGCGCTACATCCCCGAACTCGCGAAGGTGCCGAAGCACCGCTTCGGCATGGCCGTCAGCATGCTCGACGGGCGGCTCTACACCGTCGGCGATGCGCGCGAGGATTTCTCGATCCAGTCGGTCTCGAAGCTGTTCTCGCTGACGCTGGCGTTCCAGCTGGTCGGCGACACGCTGTGGGAGCGCGTCGGGCGCGAGCCCTCGGGCACCGCGTTCAACTCGCTGGTGCAGCTCGAGACCGAGCAGGGCAAACCGCGCAACCCGTTCCTGAACGCCGGCGCGCTGGTCGTGACCGACGTGCTGAGCACCCGCTTCGTGCAGCCCGAGATGGCGCTGGTGGAGTTCGTGCGGCGGCTGTCGGGCAACCCGGCGCTGCAGTACGACGACGCGGTCGCGCGCTCGGAGCTGGCCACCGGCTCGCGCAACCGCGCGATGGGGCATTTCATGCACAGCTTCGGCAACCTGAAGAACCCGGTCGACGCGGTGATCGAGGCCTACTGCCGGCACTGCGCGATCCGCATGAACTGCGTCGACCTGGCGCGAGCGGTGGGTTTTCTCGCGAACGGCGGCGTGAGCCCGGTGAATGGCGAGCAGGTGGTGGACGCGAGTTCGGCCAAGCGGCTGTCGGCGCTGATGCTGACCTGCGGCACCTACGACGCGGCCGGCGATTTCGCCTACCGCGTCGGCATCCCGGCCAAGAGCGGCGTGGGCGGTGGCATCGTCGCGCACATCCCGCGCACGCTGGGCGTGTGCGTCTGGTCGCCGGGGCTGGAGCACACCGGCAATTCGCTCGCGGGCAGTTTCGCGCTGGAGCGGTTCACGTCGCTGATCGGGCAGTCGTTGTTCTGAGTAGCCCAAGCCCATGAAGGGCCTGGCGGTTGCAGGAAGACCCCGTTCAGCCTGAGCAAAGCAGGTCCGTGAAGGAACCGGACGGCGGCAAAGAAACACCGTTCGCCCTGAGCTTGTCGAAGGGTAGGACTGAGCTTGGCGAAGGCCCTGCGCGCTTCGGGCTCAACCCTTCGACGGACGGGCCCTCGACAAGCTCGGTCCCTGCTCAGGCCCTTCGGCAAGCTCAGGACGATCGGGCCCTTCGACAGGCTCAGGGCGAACGGGTTTTGTGCAGCTTCTTGAGAGGCATGACGCCGTCGATCTCATCCCAAAGCTCACCCCGTGTTGCGCAACCCCGCCGCCACCCCATTGATGGAGATGTGGATCCCGCGCTGCACCCGCTCGTTCGCCGGATCGCCCTCGCGCCGCTGGCGGTAGCGCCGCATCAGCTCGACCTGCAGGTGGTTCAGCGGATCGAGGTACGGGAAGCGGTGCTCGATCGAGCGCGCGAGCGACGGGTTCGACGCGAGCCGATGCTTCTCGCCGGTGATCAACGACACCGCGTCGCTGGTGCGCTGCCACTCGGCCTGGATCAGCCCGAAGATCTTCCGGCCCAGCTTCTTGTCCTCGACCAGGTCGACATAGCGCGCCGCGATGCCGAGGTCGCTCTTGGCCAGCACCATGTCCAGGTTCGACAGCAGCGTGCGGAAGAACGGCCACTGCTTGTGCATGCGCTGCAGCAGCACCAGCCGCTCCTTGCGCTCGGCCGGCACCTTGCCGAGAAAGGCCTCGATCGCCGAACCGAAACCGCACCAGCCCGGCAGCGCGACGCGGCACTGCCCCCAGCTGAAGCTCCACGGGATCGCGCGCAGGTCCTCGATCGCGCGGGTGGCCTTGCGCGACGCCGGGCGCGAGCCGATGTTCAACTCGGCGATCTCGCGGATCGGCGTGGCCGAGAAGAAGTAGTCGGTGAAGCCCGGGGTCTCGTAGACCAGCTTGCGGTAGGCCGCCATGCTGGCCTCGCTGATCGCCGCGGCGGCGTCCAGGAAGCTCTTCGGCGCGCTCTTGGTCGGGTGCAGCAGCGTCGCCTCGAGCGTCGCGGCCACCAGCGTCTCGAGGTTGCGCCGGCCGATCTCCGGGTGCGCGTATTTCGACGAGATCACCTCGCCCTGTTCGGTCAGCCGGATCTGGCCGTTCACCGTGCCCGGCGGCTGCGCCAGGATCGCCTGGTAGCTCGGGCCGCCGCCCCGTCCCACGGTACCGCCGCGGCCATGGAACAGGCGCAGCGTGATGCCGTGCTGCTCGCCCAGCTTGCCGAACAGCTCGACCAGCGCGATCTCGGTGCGGTACAGCTCCCAGTTGCTGGTAAACGAGCCGCCGTCCTTGTTGCTGTCGCTGTAGCCGAGCATCACGTCCTGCTCGCGGCCGGAGCGCTTGATCAGGTCGGCGATGCCCGGCAGCGCGTAGTAGTCGCGCATGATCGGCTCGGCGTTGCGCAGGTCGCCGATGGTCTCGAACAGCGGCGAGACGATCAGCTGGCACACGGCGCCGTCATCCAGCGTGCCGTGCATCAGCCCGGTCTCCTTCTGCAGCAGCAGCACCTCCAGCAGGTCGCTCACGTCTTCGGTGTGCGAAATGATGTAGTGGCGCAGCGCCTCGCGGCCGTAGCGGTCGAGCATCTTCAGCGCCGCCTCGAAGATCGCCAGTTCGCCAACGCTGTGCTCCGAGTACGCCGCGCCGTGCACGCGCAGCGGACGCGCGTCGTTCAGCAGCTTCATCAGCAGCGTGCGACGCGCGGGCTCGTCGAGCAAGGGGTAGTCGGCCTCGATCTTCGCGGTCTTCAGCAGCTCGGCGACCACCGCCTCGTGCTTGTCCGAACTCTGGCGCAGGTCGACAGTGGCCAGGTGGAAGCCGAACACCTGCACCGCGCGCATCAGCGGCCGAAGGCGTGGCGCGATCAGCGCATCGGCATGGTGCGAGCGCAGCGAGGTCTCGATCACCTTCAGGTCGGCCCCGAAATCGTCGCTGCGCCGGTACGGGTCCTGCGGCGCCACCGCATGGCGCAGCGCCTCGGTGCCGGTGAAGGCCTGCAGCGTCGCGGCCAGCCGCGCATACATGCCGATCAGCGCGCGGCGGTAGGGCTCGTCCTCGCGGTGCGCGCTGTGGTCGGGCGAGCGCTCGGCCAGCGCCTGCATCGCGGCCGTCACCGGCGCGAGCGTGGCCGAGATCGACAGTTCCGCCCCCAGCTCGTGCACCTCGGTCAGGTAGAAGCGCAGCACCGTCTCGCTCTGCCGGCGCAGCGCCATCTGCAGCGTCTCGGCGCTGACATTGGGGTTGCCGTCGCGGTCACCGCCGATCCAGTTGCCCATGCGGAAGAACGGCGCGATCGGGTGGCCGGGCAGCGCTTCCTCGATCTCCTGGTAGAGCTTCGGGATCTGGCGCAGGAAGGTGGCCTGGTAGTAGCTGAGCGCGTTCTCGATCTCGTCGGCCACCGTCAGCTTGGTGTAGCGCAGCATGCGCGTCTGCCACAGCTGCGTGACGCGGGCGCGCAGCAGCGCCTCGTTGTCGGCCAGCTCGCGCGCGCTGCGCAGCTCGTCGCGCTGGCCCACCAGCTCGGCGATGGCGCGCTCGGCGTCGAGGATGCTCTTGCGCTGCACCTCGGTGGGATGGGCCGTCAGCACCGGCGAGATGAAGGCGCGCTGCAGCACGCCGGCGATGTCGGCCGCGCGCACGTCGGCCTCGGCCAGGCGCTCGAAGCTCATCGCGAGCGAGCCTTCCTGCAGGTGGCCCTGGCGCTCGTGGTGCTCGCGGCGGCGCACGTGGTGGCGGTCTTCGGCGATGTTGGCCAGGTGCGAGAAGTAGCTGAAGGCGCGAATCACGCTGACCGTCTGGTCGCCGCTCAGGCTCTTGAGCAGCCGGTCGAAGGTCTTGCCGGCCTGCGCGTCGCGCTTCAGCCGGTACGCCACCGACAGCTGCCGGATGCGCTCGATCAGGTCGAACGCGCCCTGGCCCTCCTGCTCGCGGATCACGTCGCCGAGGATGCGGCCGAGCAGGCGGATGTCGTCGACCAGCGGGCGGTTCTTGTCGGCGGCCTCGGCAGCGCTCTCGCGGGCCGGCTTGGCCGAGGCCTTGCGGGCAGCAGTGCGGACGGCGGTCTTGGGGGCAGGTGTGGCACGTGGCATCTTTGTCCTCAGGGCCTCGTCGAGGCTGTAACTTGGTTACGAACCGCGATGGTATCAGCGCGGCAACAGGGATCAGCCATACCGTCAGGCAAGAGGTGGGCCTGATAGCATTTGCCGATGTCTTCGCTGCCCGAACCCCTCGTCATCGCCACGCGCGAAAGCCGCCTCGCCCTCTGGCAGGCCGAACATGTGCGCGACCTGCTGCAACAACGCTTCGGGCTGCGCGTCGAGCTGCTCGGCATGACGACCCGCGGTGACCAGATCCTCGACCGCACGCTGTCGAAGGTCGGCGGCAAGGGCCTGTTCGTCAAGGAACTCGAGGCCGCGCTCGAAGACGGCCGTGCGCACCTGGCCGTGCATTCGCTGAAGGACGTGCCGATGGACCTGCCGGACGGCTTCGAGCTGGCCGCGGTGCTGGAGCGCGAGGACCCGCGCGATGCCTTCGTCTCCAACCGGTTCGCGACGCTGGCCGAGCTGCCGCAGGGCGCCTGCGTCGGCACCTCGAGCCTGCGGCGCGTGTCGCAGCTGCTGGCCAGCCGGCCTGACCTGCGCATCGAGCCGCTGCGCGGCAATCTGGACACCCGGCTGCGCAAGCTCGACGACGGCCAGTACGACGCGATCGTGCTCGCCGCGGCCGGGCTGAAGCGGCTGGGCCTCGCGCAGCGCATCCGTTCGGTGTTCGCGGTCGACGAGATGATTCCGGCAGCCGGGCAGGGCGCCCTCGGCATCGAGATCCGCGGCGACCAGCCGGCGCTGCGCGACACGCTGGCGCAACTGAGCGACCGGCCGACCTGGTGGGTGGCCCAGGCGGAGCGCGCGGTGTCGCGCTCGCTGGGCGGCAGCTGCAGCATGCCGCTGGCCGCGCATGCGGTGTGGGATGGCGCGCAGCTGCGCATCACCGCCGCGCTCGGCCATGTCGACGACCCGGCGCGCCCGCTGCTGTACACGACGGCCGCGGCCGTGGTGGCCGACGATGGCGCGGCCCGTGGTCTGGGCGAACTCGCCGCGGCGCAACTGAGGTCTGCGGGTGCCGATGCCTACCTCGGCACCGGCTGACGTCGATTCGCCGCTGCGCGTGCTGGTCACGCGGCCTGCGGCCCAGGCGCGCGAGTGGGTCGACGGGCTGCGCGCGGCCGGGCTCGATGCGCAGGCCCTGCCGCTGATCGACATCCGGCCGATCGACGATCCCGCTGCGCTGCACGCCGCCTGGCACGGGCTGGCGGAGGTCGGGCTCGTGATGTTCGTGAGCCCGAATGCGGCCGAGCAGTTCTTCGCGCATCGCCCGCCTGGGGCCGTGTGGCCGGCGGCGCTGCAGGCCGCTTCGCCGGGCCCGGGCACGACGCGCGTGCTGCGTGCGCTGGGCGTGGCGCAGGTCGTCGAGCCGGCGGCCGATGCGCTGCAGTTCGATTCGGAGGCGCTGTGGGCGCAGCTGCGCAGGCAGGCCTGGACGGGGCGCCGCGTGCTGATGGTGCGGGGCACCAGCGGGCGCGACTGGCTGGCCGATCGCCTTCGCGAGCAGGGCGCCGAGGTGTCGCTGGTGTGCGCCTATGGCCGCAGCGCGCCGGTGTTCGACGACGCCGGCAGCGCGCTGCTGCAGGCCGCGCTCGACCGCCCGGCGCGGCATCTGTGGTTCTTCAGCAGCTCCGAAGCGGTCGACCACCTGGAGGCCCTGGTGCCGTCGGCGAGCTGGGCCGCGGCCCGCGCGCTCGCGACGCACCCGCGGATCGCCGCCCGCGCGCGGGCCCTCGGCCTCGGGCAGGTGCTCGAATCCCGGCCGTCTCTCGCGGAAGTGGTGGCCTGCATACAATCGATCGCATCGTGACCGACCCCGTCTCCTCTCCGAACGCCCTCACCGAGCCGGTGCAGACAGCATCCACGCCGGCCGTGGCCGTGCGCCGCCTGCCCGGCTGGCTCGCGCCGGCGGTGCTCGCGCTGCTGGTGCTGCTGATCGTCATCGCGCTGGTGCAGGCCTGGTCGGCGCAGCAGCGGGTGCGCACGCTTGAACAAGAACTGGTGCGCCGCCAGCAAGACAGCGGCCGGCTGTCCGGCGAGGCGCAATTGATGGCGCGCCAGGCCCAGGAGGTCGCACGCGACAGTGCGGCCAAGGTCGCGCTGCTCGAGGCCAAGCTGTCCGAGGTCGCGATCCAGCGCAGCCAGCTCGAGGACCTGATCCAGTCGCTGTCGCGATCGCGCGACGAGAACGTGCTGGTCGACATCGACGCCGGCCTGCGCGTCGCGCAGCAACAGGCGGCGATCACCGGCAGCGCCGAACCGCTGGTGGCCGCGCTGAAGCAGGCCGACGAACGCCTGGCCCGCTACAGCCAGCCGCGGCTCGACGGCGTGCGCCGCGCGATCGCGCGCGACATCGACCGCGTCAGGTCGGTCGGCGTGGCCGACATCGGCGGGCTGTCGATCAAGGTCGACGAGGTGGTGCGGCTGGTCGACGAACTGCCCTTGCTGTCGCAGGCCGAGCCGCGGCGCGAGACACCCAAGCCGGCGGCCTCGGCGGCTTCGGTGCCGCGTCCGAGCGCGCGCAGCGCCTCGCCGGTGGGCAGCACGCCGACGCCGGTGGGCGGCGGGCTGGCCGAACTGTCCGATCGCCTGGGCGCTCTGTTCGACCGCGTCTGGGGTGAGACCCGCTCGCTGGTGCGCGTGAGCCGCGTCGACAACCCGGACGCGATGTGGCTGGCGCCCGAGCAGGCCTTCTTCCTGCGCGAGAACCTGAAGCTGCGGCTGCTGAATGCGCGGCTGGCGGTGCTGAGCCGGCAGTTCGATGCGGCGCAGACCGACCTGCTGAGCGCCCAGCAGGCGCTGGAGCGCTACTTCGACCGCAGCTCGCGCCGCACGACGGTGGCGCTCGAGCTGGTGAAGCAGGTGGCGGCCGGCGCGCGCCAGGTGGTGCTGCCGCGTCCCGACGACACGCTCGCGGCGCTGGCCACCGCGACGGCCGGACGTTGACCTGAATCCCCCGCTGCCGATGCGTGCTGTCATCTGGTTCGTGCTGTTGTTCGTGCTGGCGGTGGTCAGCGCGTCGGTGCTCGGCACCAACGACGGCCTCGCCTCGTTCTACTGGGGCTCATGGCGGCTCGACGTCTCGCTGAACCTGTTCCTGATCGCGCTGGTGGCGACCTGCTTCGCGCTGGTCGCGGTGATCCAGGCGATCAATGCGCTGATCGGGCTGCCGAGAAGGGCGCATGAATGGCGCGTCGCGCGCCGCGACCGCACCGCGCAGGCGGCGCTGCGCGATGCGCTGTCGCAGTACTTCGGCGGGCGCTACAGCCGGGCGCAGAAATCGGCGCAGCGCGCGCTGCTGATCCAGAGCGACACGCCCGACCTGGTGCAGGACAACGAATTCACCGTGCTCGGCCACCTGCTGGCCGCCGGCAGCCTGCACAAGCTGCAGGATCGCGCGCATCGCGACGAGCAACTGCGCCTGGCGCTCGACCTGTCGAGCCGCAGCGGCCTCGCGCGGCCGGCCGAAGAAGGTGCGCGCCTGCTGGCGGCCGAATGGGCGCTCGACGACCGCGATGCGGCGCGCGCGCTCGAACTGCTGGGCGAGTTGCCGCCGGGGGTCGCGCGCCGCACGCATGCGCTGCGGCTGCGCCTGCAGGCCACGCGCCTCGCGCGCCAGCCGCACGAGGCGCTGAAGACCGCGCGGCTGCTGGCCAAGCACCAGGCCTTCTCGAAGGAGGCGGCGCAGGGGCTGCTGCGCTCGCTCGCGTTCGAATCGCTCGATGGCGCGCGCGATGCCGACCAGGTGCGGCGCGTGTGGCTGTCGCTCGAGGCGGTCGACCGGCGCGACCCGTTCGTCGCGGCGCGCACCGCGACGCGGCTGTCGAAGTTCGGCGCGCAGGCCGACGCGCGCAATGCGCTGCGGCCGTTCTGGGAGCGGCTGGGCGAACTCGGCATCGACGAGCGCTGTGCGCTGGCCGAGGCGCTGGTCGCGTCGATCGACGGCATCGGCGCCGATTGGCTGCCGCGGCTGGAAGCTTCTCTGCAGGCGTTCCCGCGCGAGCCGGCGCTCGCGCATGCGGTGGGCCGGGCGCTGGCGCAGCGCGAGCTGTGGGGCAAGGCGCGGCTGCTGCTGCAGCAGGCCGCCGATGCCGAAGAGTTGCCGATGGCCGCGCGCCGCGACGCCTGGGTGCTGCTCGCGCACCTGGCCGAGCAGCAGGGCGATGTCGAGCGCACCGCCGATTGCTATCGACACGCCGCAACGCTGGCGGAGATCTGAAAAAGTCGTGCTACACTGCGAGGCTCAGCGGCTGTAGCTCAGTTGGATAGAGTACTTGGCTACGAACCAAGGGGTCGTGGGTTCGAATCCTGCCAGCCGCACCAAAAAACAAGAAATGATTCAACGCCTTAGAGGTTCACGCCTCTAGGGCGTTTTTTCTTGCCGGGGGACTTTTGGGGGAGTGGCCGTCGCGCGAGCCGCCTCCTGCTCCATCCGCAGCGTGGCCAGGCTCTTGTTCCAGCGGCCCGAATCCTCCTTGATCTTCTCCAGCGCCGCGTGAAGCTCCACGACCTGAGCCATGCTGTAGTGATGCGTCATCGAGCGGCTTGAGTGCCAGAAGATGTCGCTGCAGGTCGCCTCGGATACGCCAGCCTCACGCAGCCGCATGCCAGTGGTGTGACGGAGGTCGTGAACGTGCAAATCTCCAAGTCCGGCCTTCTTCCGTGCTCGCTGCGACGCCGTGTTGTTCATGGTTCCCAACCCCGTCCCGATGCCCACGAGATCAAGGCCGATGCCGCCACGCAGTGGGTGCTCGACATGACCGAGATCCGGCGCGATGTCTTGCCTTCCAGGAGCCGTGGGCAAGTGCCATCGCGCACGAGATCGTGCAGGGCATGCGCGCGCGGTTTGGTGGTGACGATGTCTACGTGCTGGCGCCAGACAAGTCGGCGCGAGACGAGCGCGTGCGGGAGATGTTCAACGGCAGGAACATCAAGCAGCTGATGCAGCTGTTCGGACTAGCGCGGTCCACGGTTTACCGGATCGTCGGTCAGCGAGGGCAGTAGCGTCAGCAGAACACGAGTCTGGGTTCGCATTTCTAAGTGACCTGTCTAGGCTATCGCATGTTCGGCCGGAACAATGGCCTGCCACACCGCCGGGATCTCGGCCCCTCTTGTCTCAAAGAGGCAGGTCCAGGCAACGCAGCAAAGCACCAAGTGCTACTGGCGTCCGACGGTGCCGGCCTCAACTCCCCGATCATTGCCACATCGGCCGATCAAGTCCGCCATCCTGACGAGTTCCGGGACCGAGGCCGCCTTCATTTTGCGCATGACCTGACCGCGATGGAGCTTTACGGTAGCTTCGGTGACATTGACTCTTTCGGCAATCTGCTTGTTCAGCAGCCCGGCGGTGACGAGTGCCATGACTTGGCGCTCGCGTTCTGTGAGCAGAGCGTGTCTTGAACGCAGTGCCGCGACGCGCTCGACGTCACCACGCCTTTGGGTCGTCAGCTTGATGGCGCGATTGACCGCATCCAGCAGGTCCTGCTCGCGCACCGGCTTGGTGAGGACATCGACCGCACCTGCCTTCATTGCTCGCACGGCCATCTCTACGTCGACGTGGCCACTGATGAGTACGACCGACTGCGCAGCGCCGCTTCGCGCCAGCGCCTCTTGGAATTCAAGACCGCTTTGCCCGGGCAGCCGGATGTCGAGCACGATGCAGGACGGTCCGTGGGGTGGCTCGGCGGCCAGGAAGGCTTGCACGGAGCCATAGGTTCTAGTCAGGAGCCCAACCGATTCGAAGAGGCCGCGCAGCGCCTCGCACACGCTGGTGTCATCATCGATCACGACGACGGTCGCCGGCTGGTCGTCCGGATGCTTGATCATCGAGCCGCTCCCGCAGCCAGGGGAACGGTGAAGCTGAAGGTGCTGCCGCGCGGAGAATGGTTCGAGGCAGAGATCGATCCCCCATGGGCCTCGACGATGGACCGGCAGATCGACAAGCCCATGCCGATGCCTCCCGCCTTGGTGCTGAAGAAGGCTTCGAAGATCCGATCCATGTGATCCTGCTCGAGGCCCGTGCCCGTGTCCTGAACGCTGACCCGGGCGAACCTGTCGGGGCCGGCCGCACTGCGGATCGTCAGTTGCCCACCCATCCGTACTCCAACCGCGTCGGGCTCGGTCATCGCCTCCACGCTGTTCATCACCAGATTCAGCAGCACCTGCTGCAGCTGCGTGCGATCGCCGAGCACGATCGGGGCCTCAGGTCCGGCCTGGAAACTCGCATCGATGCCGCGGCGCCGAAACTCGCCGTTCAACACCAGCAGCACCTCCCGGATCGCTTCGTGCAGATCGGTCGGCGTCATCCGCGTGGGTTCCTTGCGCGCCAATGCGCGAATGCTTGCGACGATCTCCCCGGCGCGATGCCCGTCCCGGACAACGCGTTCGGCGGCCTGCCGCGCGCGAACCGCGTCGAACTGCTTCTCATCGAGCCAGCGCAGGCAGGTCCCCGCGTTGGTGACGATCGCCATCAGCGGCTGGTTGACCTCGTGCGCGATCGAAACCGCCAATTCGCCCAAGGTGGTAACTCGCGAGACCCGGGCAAGCTCACTCTGGCTGCGGCGCAGTTCCTCTTCGGCGCGCTTGCGGTCTTCGATCTCGATGAGCGCGCCGTACCATTTCACGACAGCGCCGTGGGCGTCCAGTAGCGGGCACTGCCGCAAGGTGAACCATCGGTACTCGCCGTCCGCACGCAGAATGCGCGCGTCGACTTCCTCGCCGCGCTTGCTGGAACGTACGCGATCCCAGATGCTGCGCATCGCCTCAAGATCGTCCGGGTGGAAGATGCGGTAGAAGCCTTCGTCCATCACGTCTTCGAATCGAAGACCGCAGAAGTCGAGCAGGTTCTTGCTCCAGAAGTCGACCTCGCCATCTGCCGTGGCCGACCACGCCATCGCGGGAATCGTGTCGATGATCAACTTGAGCCGGTGCTCGCTCGCCTTGAGTGCATCCTCGGCGCGCTGCAGTTCTTCGAACTCCACGTTCGCGCCGACCCAGCGCACCACGCCGTTCGCATCGGTGATCTTCTGCCCGGCGAAATAGAACCAGCGGTACTCCCCATCGAATCGCCGGATGCGTCCCTTCAGGCCCAACTGGTCCTTCGTCGCGAGGCAGTCCTTCCAGATGTCCACCATGCCTTCCACATCGTCGGGATGGTAGAAGTCGAGGAAGCCCCACTCGAGGATCTGTTCGGGTTCGACGCCGACATAGGCGGCCCACTGTCGGTTCACGAATTCAGCCGAGCCATCCGGTCGGGCCACCCATGCGAGCACCGGAAGCGAGTCGATGATGAGGCGAAGGTTCTGCTCGCTGGCGAGAAGTGCCGACCTGGCTTCCTCCAGGGCGTTTTCGGCGCGCTTGCGGTCTTCGATGTCCAGCACGACGCCGTACCACTTCACGACCTTGCCCTGCGAGTTCAGCAGGGGGTTCTGCCGCAGCGTGCACCATCGGTAGTGGCCATCGGCACGCCGGAGCCTGCCTTCGACTTCCCGCGAGCGCTTCGACGCCATGATGTCCTGCCAGGTGGACAGCAGTGCGGCCACGTCGTCCGGATGAAAGATGCGATAGAAGCCAAGCCCGAGGATCTCGTCGGCAGGCAGCCCGACGAAGTCCACGAAATGCTGGTTGCAAAAATCCAGCATGCCGTCCGAAGTCGCCGACCATGCGATGGCCGGGATGGTGTTGATGATGAGGTTGAGCCGCCATTCGCTTTCTGCGAGCGCCTCGCCCGTGGGCTTCTCGACGCGTGTATCAGCAGGCGGCCTGCGGTCGGTGAGCTCGCGGACCTCGCGGCACGCGAGGCTCGCCTGGGTCGCCGCGATCTTCAGGCGCAGCGACTCGAGACGTTGTGGAAACCCCGCTCGCCGGGAGCCTGTCACCAGCACGCCCATGCCGGCGATGTCGCCCATCGCCACGGCCACGACGGATAGCACGTCGCTGCCGAGCGGCAGGGTTGATGGCCCGAGCTGCGGGTTGTCTGCAAGCCATTCATCGACCGAACGCCGGATGGTTTCGGGATCGTGCGCGGTTGCGGGCGTCTTGCCGGTGCGCAGGAAGATGTGCACCGTCTCGCTGAAGCGCAGTCCGGCGAAGTCCAGGTCCAGCATGTCGACCAACGTCTCCAGGACGTCTTCGACGATGGAGGTCGGGTCAAGTCCCTGCCACGTCGCAGGCAGGTGGGTCAGGTGCTCGATGTCGTCGTGGCACTGCTGCAGCTGCTGCTCTTCGGCGGCCGCACGGGAAGGCGATGTGATGTGGGCGTGTGCACTCATGGCTCGACTGCGAGCGATGAGCATACCGCGCCGAAGGTGGGCATGAACCTCGACCAAGGTCGAGGAGCTTGCGACTTTCCGCGAGGGCAGGACGACCAACGGCCAATCCCGCGAACCCCGATCGTGGATTCTCGGCAGAGACGCTCGCGATTCGGACCCGGGCAACGACCTCCAGCCAGCGATCGTCGATCAAAGGAGGATTGAGCGCGTGCAGCGCAGGGGAATAGGCTTCAGTGGCCGGACCAATGACCCTCTACGACGCGAGGCACGCATGCACCTATCGATCAACGAACATCTTCCGGATCTCTTGGGAGATCGGGAGCACGTCTTCTTCGAGCGCGAAGTGCCCCGTGTCGAGAAAGCGCAGTCGCGCGCTGGGAATGTCCCGAAGATAGGCGTGCGCACCCGCAGGAAGAAAGATCGGATCGTTCCTGCCCCACACGATGAGCGTCTTCAGCGGGCGTGTTCGCATGAAGGCTTGCCAGTGCGGGTAGTCGATGACGTTGCTGAAGTAGTCCGACATCAGGCCGATCTGGATTCTCCGGGCGTCGGGGTTCTCGAGGAGCCATGCGTCCAGAGTCCATCCGGTGGGGTCGATGGACGCGAAGTCCCGGCTGCCGGTCCGGTACATGAACATCGTGAAGTCACGGGACACGAGCTGCTCGACCTGCCGGCGCCCTTCCGGGCTGAGGCCCTTCGCACGGGCGCGCATGCCGTCGAGCTGGTCCGCTGCAATGCCTTCGACATACGCGTTGGCGTTCTGGATGATCAGACCCTCGACCGCCGCCGGATTCTTCACGGCCATGCGAAAGCCCACGGGGCCGCCGAAGTCCTGCAGGTAAAGGGTGTAGCGCTGCAATCCAATCTGGGAGGCGAACGCAGCCATCACGTTGGCCAGGTTGTCGAATGTGGGCGTGAACGTCTCGGCAGGTGGGGCCTCGCTGAAGCCCGCGCCCGGGTAGTCGGGTGCCACCAGATGGAAGTCGTTCGAAAGCAGCGGAATCAGCTCCCGGTACATGTGCGAGGAGGAAGGAAAGCCGTGCAGCAGCAGCAGCGTCGGCTTGCGAGGGTCGCCCGCTTCGCGATAGAAGATCCGGATTCCTTTCACGACGGCCGTCCGGTACTGCACGCGCGACGTCTGCGGCGACTCGCCGGCCGATGCGGCGCGACCGGCGTGGCTGACGGTGCACGCGCCGAGGCAGCAGCTCAGGACGGCGGCAGCGAGTGCTCGCCAAAGAAGGTTCGAATGCATGGTTCGCAGCTTTCAGGGTTCGAGATGGCACATCGAACCGAGCCTATCCCGAGGCCATGCGCCATGCGCCCTTCCTGCGGCCTGCATGCAGGTGGCCCGAGGGCGTAGGGCGCGCGCTACCGACTTCCGAGGCATCGAGATTTCACCGCAGTTAACTCGCGCTGGTTGCATCGGAAGACGACCATGCAGAAACCACATGAATGGAGCATTGCGATGTCTTCGAACACACCCACGGTGATAGAGCTGGCCCACGACGATCCCGTCATCGAGGCGGGGTTGCGCTACATCCTCGGCGCATGGCCCGAATTCGAGTTGCGGTCTGCGACCGACCTGGATTGCACAGACCGGGCGCGCAGCGCACCTGCCGACGTGTTTATCCTCGACCACGATAGTGGTGTCCGTAGGGCAGCGAGCCTCCAGGCCGATTGCCGACAGGGCGCCAAGCTGATGGTTGTTGCCATGAAGGGCCAGGAGCTCGACGTGCGAAGCGCGCTGGAAGTGGGCATCCGCGGCTACGTGGTGGTCGGCTGCTCGGCGGACGAGATCGTGAGCGCCGCCCGGGCCGTGGCGGCCGGGCGTCGGTATCTGTGCAGCGCTGCGACGCTTCGCATGGTCGACAGCCTGTCGCGGCAGGCCCTGACCGTGCGAGAGGATGAGGTGCTGGCGCTGGTTCGCCGTGGCCACAACAACAAGGAGGTGGCCCGCTCGCTGGGGATCTCGGTGGGAACGGTCAAGGCACACATGCGAGGGCTTCTGTCGAAGCTTGGTGCGCGATGCAGAACCGAAGCGCTCTGGATCGCGTCGCAGCAGGGATTGGCCCCGCGTCCGTCACGCGCAGCATCCGCTCGACCCTCGGTGGCCGCCCGGATGCCGGCCGCCGAAATGAACAAGTTCCAGGGAGCACTCGAATGTTCACGCTCGACCGTCTGAGCTGGAGGGATTCCCCCCAGGCGCGCGCTCTGCATCGACTCTGCCTGCTGCTGCTGTGCTCGGCTTACATCCAGGGCGGCCTGGAGAAGGCCCTGGATTTCGACGATGCCATCGCGGAGATGACCGCATTCGGCTTGAGGCCTGCGTGGTTGCTCGTGGTGGCGGCCATCGCCATCGAGCTGGCGGGTTCCGTACTGGTGCTTGTCGGCCGCGGGCGCAGCGTCGGCGCGTTGCTGCTCGCAGCCTTTACGCTGGTCGCGACGCTCATCGCGAATCGGTTCTGGGAGGCACAGGGCGTGCCACGCACGATGTTGACGCACGCCTTCTTCGAGCACCTCGGGCTGGCCGGTGCGCTCGTGCTTGTCGCCTGGAACGACCGCCTCGAGCGCGACGCCGGATTTCGTCAGAGTCCGAGGGCGCTCAGGCCAGCGTGATCGTCTGGCCGCCGGCCGAGCGGCCAGAAGAACTTGCGGTCCGATTCCGCGATGGGGAGGTCGTTGATGCAGGCATACCGGTGGGCCATCAGGCCCGCCTCATTGAATTCCCAGTTCTCGTTGCCATAGCTGCGATACCAGTTCATCGAGTCGTCATGCCATTCGTAGGCGAAGCGCACGGCGATCCGATTGGCGTCGAACGCCCAGAGTTCCTTGATCAATCGGTACTCGAACTCGCGCTGCCATTTCCGTTGCAGCAGGGCCTGCGCGGCCGATCGCCCGGTCGCGAATTCCGAGCGATTCCGCCAATGGGTGTCCTCGCTGTAGGCCAGCGCCACGCGTGCCGGATCTCGTGTGTTCCAGCCATCTTCGGCCAAGCGGATCTTCTGGATCGCGGTGTCGCGCGAAAACGGAGGAAGTGGGGGACGTGTTTCCATGGAGGACACCTTGGTGTTGAAGTTTGAGTGGCTCCATCGTCGCCAGTCATTGGGACGCAGGCATCCGGCTGCGGGCTGGATGAACGCTGCACCTAAAGGCGGGGAGGCACCTGGATTCCTCAGATGGCGTGGGATGCTGCGCGCCTGCATCGTCATCGTGTTGTGCTGCCCCGCCGCCTGGGCCCTGCCGGCGCAGCACGGCATCGCGCAGCTGTATCACACCCGGTGGACCGCCCAGGATGGCGTGCCGACAGGCATCGAGGCCCTTGCCCAGACCCGCGATGGCTTTCTATGGTTGGGCACCTCGGGTGGACTGTTCCGCTTCGATGGCGTGCAGTTCGAGCGCTTCTCAGGCGCCGGTGGCGTCCCGCTCCTATCGCAGGACATTACCGGGTTGCATGTGGCCGCGGATGGCGGTCTGTGGATCGGGCATCACCTTGGTGGCGTGAGCCATCTGCTCGAAGGTCGCCTGGTCAACTACGGGCAGGCCCAGGGACTGCCGAGATCGTCCGTGGCGGGCATGGCGAAGGCAGGGGACGGCACCCTGTGGGCCGGGACGACCCGCGGGTTGTTTCGACTCGTTGGTGGACGGTGGCAGCCGGCGAATGCCACCTGGAAGGTTCCTGCGGATCCGGTGGACGAGATCCTCCTGGATCGCGATCGCACGCTGTGGGTCATGAGCAATGACCAGATCTTCTACCTTCGAGATGGAGCGAACCGGTTCGAGAAACTACCCGTCGCGGTGCCTCGCAGCAATTCCCAGACGATGCTCCTCCATCCTGGCGGGGCAGCCATGGTGTGCACGTCCGAACGCGTGCGCACGCTGACATTGACCACGCCGCCCGTGTCCGGTGCCGCCGTCCCTGCATGGGCTGACCAGGGCATCGCGAACAGTGCGGAGGCCCGGTGTGCCTTCGACCGCGAAGGCCACCTGTGGGTCGGAGGCGCCAAGGGCGCCGCGCGAGGTGAGGGACCCGGATTCGTGCCCCTCACCGGTGAATCCGTCTCCCGGATACTCGAGGATCGCGAAGGGAACATGTGGTTCGCCACGCGCGGCGGACTCGACCGATTTCGCGCACCGGTGTTCCTGAAACTGCCATTGGATGCGGGATCCAACGAGTTCTGGCTGGCACCCGCCGGTCAAGGCGACGCATGGATCGGCACTGCCCTCGGGAACATTTTCCGCTCGCAGCGCGCCTCGCCTGAGCCGATCGGCTTCGGACATCTGGCCGGAACGGGACTCGCCGCCCTCTACAGCGACCCGTCGGGCACGCTATGGGCGGCCGGGGGCGATTCGCTCTGGAAGCTTCGAGCCGATCGACGCTGGCAGCGGCTGGCGCATCGCGGAGCGCGCGCCTCTTCTTCCTTCAACTACGCCGGCATCCAGGCCATGACGCAGGACGCACAGGGTGCGATGTGGGTGTCCGTGCTTCGGGTCGGCGTCTATCGTGTGGTCGGCGAGGAGTGGACCTTGTGGGGAGGGCGCACGGACATGCCCACCCACAACGTGTCGGCCTTGTTCACCGACGCGCGAGGTCGCGTCTGGTTCGGCTATGACGACGGGGCGGTCACCGTCCTCGACGGCGATCGGCTCGCGGTGGTGCTGCCCGCGAGGGAATCTCCATCGCACCTGGCCCTGGGGTCGGTGGAGACGTTCGCGCAGCAGGCCGATGACCTCTGGATCGGGGCCGAAAAGGGCCTGTGGCGACTGACCGGCGACGCGATCCATCCTGTGACGGGACCGCGCGGTGCGTTCATCGGGGTCAAGGGCATCGTGCCCGGCCCGACAGGTGACCTGTGGGTGAGCACGGCGGACGGCATGGTTCACATCGCGGCCGAGGAACTGCAGCAGGCGTTTCGCCGCCCTGAGCATCGCGTCCGCCATGATCTGCTGGACTACCTGGACGGGCTGCCAGGAGTGCCCGAGACGGCGATGGGCAACGGCGGTCGTCTCTGGATCGCCACCGCGAACGGCGTGGTCTGGACCGACCCGACGCGCATGCCGCACAACACCATCGCGCCCAGGGTGATCGTCAAGTCGATCACGGCGGACGGCCTTGCCCATGCATTCGATGCGGGCGACGCGACGCAGTTGCCGGTGCATACGCACGACCTGAAGATTGCCTACACCGCGCCGAGCCTCACGATGCCCGAGCGCGTGAGGTTCAGGTATCGCCTTGGCGACGAGCATGCCGAATGGCAGGACGCCGGCACCCACCGCGAGGCCAGCTTCAGGGACCTGGCGCCCGGCCGCTATCGATTCCAGGTGATCGCTGCCAACAATGACGGCGTGTGGAATGAATCCGGCGCGAGCGTGTCGTTCGCCATTCCTCCCACCTTCGTGCAAACGGGTTGGTTCATCGCGTTGTGTGCGGCTGCGGCTGCGGCCGCCGCGTGCCTGCTGTTCTCATGGAGACTGCGCGCGGTCAAGGCCCGCTTGCGGCTGCGCTGGGAGGTGCGGACGGTCGAGCGGGAGCGCATCGCCCGAGAACTCCATGACACCTTCCTGCAGGCCGTGCAGGGCCTGGTGATCCGGTTCCACGCGGCGATGGAACAGATTCCGCCGCACGAGCGCTCCCGCGACCTGATGCGCAACGCACTGGACTTGGCCGACGAAGTGATCGCGGACGGACGGGATGCGGTGACGGACCTGCGGGGGGTGACAGGCACCTCGACGGATTTTGCCGATGGCCTGCAATTGGTCGGTGAGCGCTGGTCGGCAGACACCGGCGTTTCCTTTGCGATGCACGTCGACGGTGCGGCCCGCGAACTCGATCCGGTCTGCGTGCCCGAGCTGCAGCGCATCGCCACCGAGGCCCTGAGCAACGCGTTCCGGCACGCGGCAGCCACGGGCGTCCAGCTCGGCGTGGCCTTTGCATCGAGGCAGCTCAGGCTGCGAATCGCGGACAACGGCTGCGGGTTCGACCCGAAGCAGTTGCACGCCGGGCGCTGGGGCCTGGTCGGGATGCGAGAACGGGCGGATCGCCTGGGCGGGCGTCTGGGCGTCCACTCGGATGCACGCGGCACCACGGTCACGCTGGAGGTCCCGGCCAGGATCGCCTACCGACACCGGCGGCGCGGGTGGGACGGATGGCGCGGGTGGTGCAGAAGAGGGCCGGTCAGGGATCGAGGATCCCCCGTCTGAGGGAGATCATGACCGCATGCGTGCGGTCGCGGGCGGAGAGCTTGCCCATGATGCTCTTCATGTGGGACTTGACCGTGTCCTCGGTGACACCGAGCTCACCGGCGACCCGCCGGTTCGAGTTGCCGGCCGCGACCTGCTTCAGCACGTCGAGTTCGCGCACGGACAGCGGGTCGTCGGTCAGGTGCGCGGCCAGCTCCGCGGCCACCTCGCGAGGGATCCACCGCTCGCCGGCATGAACGGATCGGATGGCGGCGAGAAGCTCGTTGCGGATCATGCTCTTGAGCAGGTAGCCGCTGGCACCCGCCTGCAGCGAGCGGCGCGCCTGCGTGTCGCCCCGGTAGGTCGTCAGCATCACGATGCGAGCGTCGGACCATTGCGCACGGATCGCCACCGTGGCTGCGACACCGTCGACCTCCGGCATCTGCAGGTCCATCAAGGTGACGTCGGGGCGGTGCTCGGCAAAGCGTTCGATCGCCTCGCGCCCGTTGCTCGCCTCGGCGACCAACAACATGCCGGGCTCCCTCTCGATCACGGCAGCGATGCCCTCGCGCATCAGGGGGTGATCGTCGACGACGAGCACCTTGATCGGCTGGCTCGTCGGGCCCACGGCGTGCATCGGGTGTCTCACTGGAGTCGAATGGTGCTCGCGAGTTTACACACGGGGTCGGTGCGGCACCTGGGCCAAAGGGAGAGGACGCGGCCGCCCCACGGGTCGTGGCGGCAAGACACGACAAGCGGCTCAATGTGTCGTCTCACAACCCGACATTCGGAGGATTCACCATGTCGATTCAATTCGATCAACGCCCGGATCGGCGCGAGTTCCTGCAAGCGGCGTCCCTGCTGGGCCTGACCGCGCTGGCCGGTCCGGTGACCGCGCTGGCGCGCGACGCGCGCGKCGCGCCCGACCTGGTTCTGTACAACGGCCGCATCAGCACGCTGGACCCCGCACGACCCGATGCCAGCGCGGTGGCCATCAAGGACGGCATGGTGCTGGCGGTCGGCAGCGACGCCGAGCTGGTGCCCCTCGCCGATGCGCAGACCCGCGTCGTCGATGTCGAGCGGCGCCGCGTGATCCCCGGCCTGACCGACTCGCACACGCACGTGATTCGCGGCGGCCTCAACTACAACATGGAGCTGCGCTGGGATGGCGTGCGCAGCCTGCATGCGGCGCTCGAGATGCTGAGGGCCCAGGCGCGCGTGACGCCACCGCCCCAGTGGGTGCGCGTCGTCGGCGGCTGGAACGACACCCAGTTCGTCGAGAAGCGCCTGCCGACGCTGAAGGAGATCAATGACGCGGCGCCCGACACGCCCGTCTTCGTGCTGAATCTCTACAACCAGGCCTTCCTGAACCGCGCCGCGCTGCGTGCGGTGGGCTACACGCGCGACACGCCACAACCGCCGGGCGCCATCATCGAGCGCGACCACAAGGGCGAGCCCACCGGCCTGCTGCTGGCCGAGCCCAACGCCTTCGTGCTCTACAACACGCTGGCCAAGGGCCCGAAGCTGGACTTCGACGACCAGGTGAACTCCACGCTGCATTTCATGCGCGAGGAGAACCGGCTCGGGGTCACGTCGGTGGGCGATGCCGGTGGTGGCTTCCAGAACTACCCGGACGACTACGCAGTCATCGACAAGCTGGCCAGGGAGGGGCGGCTGACACTGCGCTTCGCCTACAACCTGTTCCCGCAGAAGGCGAAGGCGGAGCTCGACGACTTCCGGCGCTGGATCGCGACGGGCAAGCCCGGCGACGGCAGCGACATGTACCGCCTCAACGGCGCCGGCGAGATGCTGGCCTTCTCGGCCGCCGACTTCGAGGACCTCCTCGTGCCGCGGCCCGAGATGCCGGCGACGATGGACGCCGACCTCGAGGGCGTGGTGCGTTTCCTCGCCGGCAACGGCTGGCCCTGGCGCATGCATGCCACGTACGACCAGACGGTCTCGCGCGCGCTCGACGTCTTCGAGAAGGTGCACCGCGACCTGCCCATCGACAAGCTGGGGTGGTTCTTCGACCACTGCGAGACGGTCACGCCGCAGAACCTGGAGCGCATCAGGAAGCTCGGCGGCGGCATCGCGGTGCAGAACCGGATGTCGATGCAGGGCGAAGCCTTCATCCGCCGCTACGGCCTGTCGGCGGCTGCCGAGACGCCGCCGGTGAAACGCATGATCGAGATGGGCTTGCCGGTCACACTGGGCACCGATGCGACGCGGGTCAACAGCTACAACCCCTGGCAGTCCCTCTACTGGCTCGTGTCGGGTCGCAGCATCGGCGGCACGGTGCTCTACCCGGAAGAGCGCCGCCTGGACCGGCTGGCCGCGCTGGGGCTGATGACGGCCAACGGCGCCTGGTTCTCGCGCGACAGCGGCAGGAAGGGCGTGCTCAAGCCCGGGGCGCTGGGCGACGTGGCGGTGCTCGATCGCGACTACTTCGCCGTGCCCGAGGATCAGATCCAGGACATCGTGTCGGTGCTGACGGTCGTGGCGGGCAAGGTGGTGCATGGCGCGCAGCGCTTCACCGCGCTGGCCCCGCCGCTTCCGCCGGCGTCGCCCAACTGGTCGCCGGTGCGAACCTTCGGCGGCTACCAGGCGCGCAAGTTCACGCTGGGGGAGAGTGACCGGCGCTACCAGTACGCCGCGGCATGCGCGTGCCGCTCGGGTTGCGGGCTGCATGCGCATGACCACCTGAAGGCGGCCGGCACCCGGGTGCCGGCGGCGGACGCGCCCGCCTTCTGGGGGGCGCTCGGGTGCAGCTGTTACGTCTAGAGGCTCAGTGAGCGGGCCGCCTCGATGATGACGGCGGCCACTTCCGCAGGCCGCCTCATCATCACGGCGTGCCCCGCGTCCACGCTGGTCACCTTCGCACCGGCCCGTTGCGCCATCGCCTTCTGGGCCGGCGGCGGGATCATGTGATCCTGCTCGGCCACGACATACCAGCTGGGCTTGCTCTTCCACGCGGGCACGCTGACCTTGTCACCAAAGCTCCGTGCGGCGATCGGCTTCTGGTTGACTGCCAGCAGGGCGGTCCGCGCGGCCGGCAGGTCCTGCGCGAAGTGCTCGCCGAAATTGCGGGTGCTCATCCACAGATAGCCGTGCGAATCGGGCTCGATGCCGGCCAGGCCCGGCGGCGGGGGGATGTCCTTGTTGGCGAGCATGTCGTTGACCGACTCGCCCTCGCCTGGCGCGAAGGAGGCCACGTAGACCAGGCCGGCCACCTTCTCCTGCCGGCCCACCTCGGTGATGACCGCGCCCCCCCACGAATGCGCCACCAGCAGCACCTTCCCCGGTTGCCGGTCGATGGCCCGTTGCGTCGCGGCCGCATCGTCAGCCAGCCCGCTGAGCGGGTTCTGCACGGTCACCACGGTCAGCCCCTTCGCCTGAAGCAGGGGCACGACGTCGTTCCAGCTGGAACCGTCTGCCCACGCACCGTGGACCAGGATCACGCTGACCTGCTTGTTGTCGGCCGCTGCCGCGGTGGCCGGCGCGGCGGCCACGACACCGGGGCTCAGCCAGGCACCGAGCGCGAGGCTGGAGGCGGCTGTCAGCGCGCTCATCTTGGGAAACAGTGAAGTCGTCATGGCAGTTCCGATCTGCAGTTGTGGAAGGCCCACTGTGGCTGGATGCCTTCGCTTTCGCCATTGGTCCGAGGAGGCAGGACGGGGTGGCCCCAGGTGCGTTGTGGGTGCGTGCCGTGGCCGGGAGACTGTGGGCTCGCAACCCGTCAACCCGTCCTCGAAGGAGAGATCCCATGCCCCTCACTGCCAAGCCCGCCGCGGGCTCGCGGTTGCTCACCCCGACCGATCACACGCTGGTGTTGATCGACTTCCAGCCGCAGATGGCATTCGCCACCCAGTCCATCGACGGCGTGAGCTTGCGCAACAACGCCAGCATCGCGGCGCGCGCGGCCGCAGGCTTCAAGGTGCCGACCATCCTGACCACCGTGGCGGCGAAGAGCTTCTCGGGGCCGATGTTCGACGAGGTCATCGAGGCCTTTCCCGACCAGGAGATGCTCGATCGCAGCACGATGAACTGCTGGGAAGACGCGAACGTCATCCGTGTCGTCAACGCCATCGCAAAGCCGCGCGTGGTGCTGGCCGGTCTCTGGACCTCGGTGTGCATCGTCGGGCCGGCGCTGTCGGCGATCGAGCAGGGCTTCGAGGTCTTCGTGCTCACCGATGCCTGCGGTGACGTGACGGCCGAAGCCCACGAGCGCGCGGTGCAACGCATGGTGCAGGCCGGCGCGCAACCGATGACCGCGCTGCAGTACCTGCTCGAACTGCAGCGCGACTGGGGGCGCGGCGAGACCTACGACCTGACCACCGGCATCGCCCGGCAGCTGGCCGGCGGCTACGGCGTGGGCATCGCCTACGCCAAGGCGATGTTCGGCGCCACCGAAGGCTGATTCATCCCGATCGACCCACCCACTGAAGGACACACCATGAAATTCTCTGTCAGCGCCAAGCGCTTCGCCTCCCTCCTGCTGCTGGCGCTTGCGGCGCACGGCGCCCAGGCCACCACCGCTGCCGCGAGCGAACCGTCGAACTCCGTCAGCACCGCGGCCGTCAGCTACCGCACGGTCAAGGTCGACGGCATGAACGTCTTCTACCGCGAAGCCGGTCCGAAGAACGCGCCGGTCGTGCTGCTGCTGCACGGGTTCCCGACCTCGTCGCAGATGTTCCGCAACCTGATCCCGCGGCTGGCCGACAAGTACCGCGTGATCGCGCCCGACTACCCCGGCTACGGCCAGAGCGACATGCCGGCGATGGACAAGTTCGAGTACAGCTTCGACAACCTCGCCCGCGTGATCGACAAGTTCACCGAGGCGGTCGGTGCGAAGAAGTTCGCCCTCTACGTGCAGGACTACGGCGCGCCCATCGGCTTTCGCATCGCGGCGGCCCATCCCGATCGCATCACCGCGATCGTGGTGCAGAACGGCAATGCCTACAACGAAGGAATCGACAACGAGTTCTGGGCACCCGCCAAGGTGTACTGGGCCGACAAGTCCGAAGCAAACGGCGCCAAGCTGCGGTCGCTGTTCGAGATCGGCGCGACGAAGTGGCAGTACACGGAAGGCATTCGCGACGTGAGCCACATCAGCCCGGATGCCTGGACAGTCGACCAGGCCCGCATGGATCGCCCCGGCAACAAGGACATCCAGCTGGAAATGTTCTACAGCTATGGCACGAACCCGCCGCTGTACCCCGGCTGGCAGGCCTACTTCCGCAAGCACCAGCCGCCGATGCTGATCGTCTGGGGCAAGAACGACAAGATCTTCCCGCCGGCCGGCGCGCACCCCTACCTTCGCGATCTTCCGAAGGCCGAGCTGCACCTGCTGGACACCGGGCACTTCGCGCTCGAGGAGGACAGCGAAACCGTCGGCCGGCTGATGCGCTCGTTCCTGCAGCGCAACGTCAAGTCGGGCAAGTGATGGCGGGGCAGCGGCACTCGGCCAGCAGGCGGGCCGCTGCCCTCAGGTCATGCGTCGCGAACCCTTCGGAAAATTCATCGACGATGGGCGACAGCATCCGGCGTGCATCGTCCGTTCTCGACCCGGCGCACCAGAGCCCGGCGAGGTCGGTGGCCGCGCGCAAACGCCATGACAGCGCGCCGTCCTTGCGGGCCGACGCCATCGACTGGCCGAGCAGGACTTCCGCGTCGCGCTTGCGCCCCTGGGCCACGCGCAGGGACGCCTGGATGCGCAGGACCTCGGGCAGGCACCAGCCCTCGTCGTGCGCATGCGCGATGTCGAGTGCGTTGCGGATCGTCGATTCGGCTTCGCCGAGACGGGCGTGACGCACGAGCGCATCCGCCAGGACGCTGAGGTAGTACGGCATCCGCGCCAGGTGGTTGATGCTGCGGAACTCCTCGACGGCCTGTTGCAGGGCCGCCACCGTGTCGCACGAGGTGTCGCCCCGCGTGTGTGCCAGCGCGGCCCGGTAGAAGCTGGCGACCGGGCGCCGGGCGGCGAGGCCATGTCGAGTGACGTGCTCTTCCAGCATCGCGACATGGCGGTCACAGGCGTCGACGTTCCCGCTCCAGTAGAGGACCGGGCAGATGTACGACAGCAAGTTGTTGAGCGAGAGGTGATGCCCGAGCCCGCGTGCGCTTTCCAGCGCGGCTTGTGCCGTGCGCACGGCCGTGTCGGCGCGGCCCGTCAGCCACTGCACCTGCCCCAGCACCCCGCCCGCGAGGACGATGGGATCGGAGAGGTACCGGATGTCGTACGAGCCGAAATAACGCTGGTCGCGCGCGTGGAGGACTTCGAGCCGCTGCTCGGCGGCGTGCAGGCGTCCGAGAAAGAGCTCGGCGATGGCCGTGTGCACGTCGGCCTCGGGCAGGATGGACGGATCGTTCTTCGCGGCGACCGCCCCGAAGTCGTCGAGCGTGCGCAGCGCTGCAGCGTGCTCGCCCGTGAACAGCTCGTAGATGCCGATCATCATGAGGCAGCGGAGCTGGTAGTCGGTGTCGCCGATCCGCACCGCGATCTCCAGCGCGCGGCGCAAGGCTGTCATCGCCCGGGGCTTGAGCCCGCGCGTGAACATGGTGGCGCCGCCGAGCCACAGCTTGAGCTTCATCTCGAAGGCCGTTCCGGCGAGGTCCGCGGCCTCGAGTTCGTCGACCGCCTGCGACACATGGACGCCGCTCTCCTCGGTCAGCGAGAAATGATTCCACAGCAGCAGTCCGGCGACCGTCAGCCGGATCCGGAGCGATCGATTCGCCGCATCGCGACCGGTCCAGGCCAGTGCAGCGCGCAGGTCGTCGATGACACGCCCGTAGGCACGACCCCATTCCGCCGCCGGGCGCCGGGCCCACTCGCCGGCGGCGCGCTCGAGCGTCGCGCACAGATGTTCCGCGTGGCGTTGGCGGACCAGCGGATCCTCGTCGCCGGCTCGCAGGCGTTCGAGGGCATAGGTTCGCGTGGTCTCGAGCAGGCGGTAGGCGATGCCATCGGCATCGAGGTCCGTGGCCAGCAGCGACTTCGCGGCCAGCTGCCCCAGGATGTCTGCCGCTTCCGCGGGAGCGCGGTCTGCCACAGCCGCAGCCCCTGCGACGTCGAACACGCCCGCGAACACGGACACGGAGCGCAGCACCGCGGCCTCGCCGGGCGGCAGCAGGCTGTAGCTCCAATCGAGCGTCGCCGTCAGCGTGCGGTGTCGCTCCGGTCCCGCCCTGCGCCCGATCAGCAGGCGGAACCGGTCGTCCAGCTGCTGCAGCAGATCGCGCACGCTGAACGCATCGATGCGCGTCGCGGCGAACTCGATAGCGAGTGCGAGCCCGTCGAGACGGCGGCAGATCTCCGCGACGATGGGCGCATCTGCATCGTTGAGCCGGAACGACTCGAGCCTGTCGGTGGCGCGGTCCACGAAGAGCTGGATGGCGGGAAACGTGAGCGCTTCGTCGGCATTCAACCGGGATGAGAGCAGGGGTGCACCGAGCCCGGGCAGCCTGCGCACCCGTTCTCCCTTCACCAGCAGCGGCTCGCGGCTCGTGACGAGGATCTTCACGCCGACCGCCGTTGCGATGATCCGGTCGACACAGGAGGCGGCGATGTCGATGATGTGCTCGCAGTTGTCGATCACGAGCAGCATCGAACGGTCGCGCAGGTACTCGCAGAGCGGGATCAGCATGCTCTCGGAATTCGCGGTCAGGCCGATCGCCGTCGCGATGGCATGGGGTGCCAGGGCCGGGTCCTTGAGCATCGCCAGGTCGATCAGCCAGACGCCGTCGCTGAACGATCCGAGCACCTGTTCGGCCACGGCGAGCGCCACCGTGGTCTTGCCGATGCCGCCAGCGCCGACGATGGACACGAGACGCGATCCTTCGAGTTCGAGCCGGATGGCATCGATGGCCTCCGCCCGGCCGAAGATGCGCGTCGTGGCGGTCGGCAGGTTGTGGCTGCGCCGCTGCGTCGCCGCGGGGGTCGGCATGAAGCCGGGTGCTCCGTTAGCCTGGACGGGGGCGACGAACCGGTAACCTCGGCCGGTCACCGTCGCGATGTACGTGGCCATGCCCACGCCGTCGCCGATCGCGCGCCGCAGGGCCGCCATGTTGACCTTCAGGTTGCCCTCGTCGACGACGACGTCCGGCCAGGCACGCGCCATCAGCTCGCGCTTGCGGACCAGTTCGCCCGGGCGCTCGACCAGCGCCGTGAGGATGTCCAGCGCACGGCCCCCGAGGCGGACCGGTGCATCGCCCTGCAGCAGCAGCTGGCGTTCGGGAATGAGCACGAAAGGTCCGAACGCAAAGGAACGTGCAGCCCGCCCGGTCGGTTCAGTGATCACGGAACTGATGCGGTTCGTGCAGGCCATGCGTGGCTCCTTGGGGCGCGGGGGATTGAACGATAGGTCTTCCATCGCCGCGGCAGAACCCCAATTCGTTTTACCCGCCGTTCACTCGATCGTGTGAGCGCGGCGGCTCGCGCGGGTCGAACAGGCGATCGAGTTGTTGCCTCAGCACGTCTTCGGCGCAGTCCAGCACCTGGGCGAGTGCAGCCCGCGCCGGGTCGTCCGAGGCCATTCGATCGGTCGCCGCCTGGAAGCGCAGGATCAGGCCCTGGATGCTTTGCACCAGGGTGTCATGGAGTTCGCGCGCCATGTGATCGCGCTCGGCCATGCGTTGCTCATGAAGGCGGCGCATTCTCGTGGCGGCCTGGCGCACGCGGAGCCATGCGACGCACCAGATCAGCGCACCGGCACCGGCCACGCAAACGACGAAGAACCAACCCGTCTGGACGCAGTTCGGCGGGATGACGAAGTCGAGCGTCACGCGAAAGAGTCAACGCTACGCCGGCAACCCTGCGAGGTGGTGGTGAATCTGTGCGACCGCCGCAGCGCCCTCGCCGATGGCGCCACCCACGCGCTTGACCGAGCCGGAGCGCACGTCGCCGACGGCGAACACTCCCGGCACGCTGGTTTCCAGCGGCGCGGCCTTCCAGCCCGAGGGATCGGCCGCGACGCCGGCGCCCGTCAGCACGAAGCCTTGCGGATCGACGCCGACGCTGCACCCGCCAAGCCAGTGCGTCTCGGGCTCGGCCCCGACGAACAGGAAGACGTTGCGCAGCGGGCGATGCTCCTGCGATGCCGCCCGGCGGTCGGCCCAGGTCACCCCTTCCAGCCCGCTCATCGGCTCGCCATGCAACTCGACGATCTCGGTGTGGGGGTGCAGTTCGATGTTGGCCGCCGCACCGATGCGATCGATCAGGTAGCGCGACATGGTGGCCCGCAGGCTCGGTCCGCGCATCAGCACGTGCACCTTCGAGGCGTGCTGTGACAGGAAGACGGCGGCCTGGCCCGCCGAATTGCCGCCCCCCACGACCACGACTTCGGTTTGCGCACACAGCGTGGCCTCGAGTGCCGAGGCCCAGTACCAAATGCCGCGGCCTTCGAAGGCGGACAGTCGATCCACCTCCAGGCGGCGGTAGCGCGCGCCGCTGGCGATGGCCACCGTGCGCGCACGCAGGCGCCGGCCATCGGCGAGGTGCAGCCCGAGTTCACGCTCCGGCCCCGCACGAGCGCAGTCCAGCGACCGCACCTCGGCCGGGATCAGCAGTTCGGCGCCGAACTTCTCGGCCTGCACGCTGGCGCGCCCGGTCAGTGCGGCGCCGGAAATGCCGGTCGGAAACCCGAGGTAGTTCTCGATGCGCGCGCTGGCACCGGCCTGCCCGCCATAGGCGCGCCGGTCCAGCACGACGACGCGCAGGCCTTCGGAGGCGGCGTAGACGGCCGTCGACAGCCCGGCCGGGCCGGCACCGACGATCGCCACGTCGAAGATCTCTTCGCGCTCGGCGCTGTCAACCATGCCGATGCAGCGGGCCAGGGTTGCTTCGGTCGGGTTCACCAGCACGGCACCGTCCGGGCACACGACCACCGGCTCGCCGGGGGCGGCGCCGTACTGCTCGATCAGCGCCGCCGCGCGGTCGTCGTCGCGTGCATCGATGACCCGGAACGGCTCGCCGTTGCTGTGCAGGAAACTCTCGAGCCGCAGCAGGCCGGCCGAGTTCGGATGGCCGATCAGCACGGGCCCGCTGGCGCCCTGCTCGATCAGCGCCACGCGTCGCAGGATGAGCGCGCGGATCAGGCGCTCGCCCAGATCGGCCTCGGCGATCATCAGCGAGCGCACCTGTCCGGGCGGCAGCAGCAACGCCTCGACATATTCCCGGGCCACGGCGTCGACCAGGGAAGGCTTGCCGGTCATCGTCGCCAGTTCGCCCGAGAAGTTGCCCGGACCGTGTTCGACGACAGGTGTCTCGTTGCCCATGCCGTCGCGCTGAAGGACGGCTACCAGACCTGTCACGACCACGAACAGGCCCGGTCCGCGCTCGCCGGCACTGACAATGCGGGTGCCAGCCGGATAGGCCTGAAGTGTTCCGAAGCGTTGCATCCGCGCGATGTCGCCCTCGCTCAAGCGAGGGAATGCCTGGTGGCGGCGACTCGACAGGACGTCCGAAGCAAGGCTGGGATTCATGGCATCAGTCCCTCTGTTGACTTAGCACCACATCGTCGTGCACGAGTCCGGGGGGCACAAGTAAAGCGCGGTAAATCGTCGGGGGCTCGAGCCACTCCACCAGATGCTCGACGAGCTTGCGAACGGCGAGCGGTTGATGGCGCCGCGACGGGTAGCAGAGGTGCAGGGACACCGGGTCGGCATGCCAATCTCTCAGCACCCGGCACAGGCGGCCCTCGGCCACGCAGGCTTCGGCCATGAACAGCGGCAGCTGCACCAGGCCGGCCCCGTGGACGGCGGCCTCCATCAGGACTTCATCATGGGTAGACTGAAGGGCGCCCGCGACCGGCACCTCGTGTCGCAGCCCGCTGTCCCTGTGCACGAAGGTCCACCCGGCTGGGCGCGCCGGGCGATGGACGAGGCAGTCGAAGCGGCTCACGTCCAGCGGCGTCGCGGGGCTTCCGCTGGCGAGCAAGAAATTACGCGAGGCGAACCAGCCCACGTCCAGCCTCGCGAGCTCGCGAGCGACATGCGATTGCCGCAGGTGGCCTTCCAGGCACAACGCCAGGTCTGCATCGTCCGCGAGGACATCCACTGGGTCGTCACGCAAGCGCAGGTCCACCGAGACCCGCGGCCACCGTGCCCGAAAAGCCGCCAGTGCCTTTCCGAGGTGAAGCCGCCCATACGACGCGGCGGCCGCAAACCGGATCAGCCCGTGGGGTTCGTGGGCCGACTCGCTGCTGAAGGCTTCGAGTTCGTCATAGGATGCCAGTAGCTCCGTGGCTCGCTCGAGCACCGATTCTCCGACCGACGTGGGCGAAACGCTGCGCGTGGTGCGCAACAGCAGGCGCACCCCCAGCAGTGCCTCCAGGTCCTGCACCGTTCGCGTGACCACGGAGCCCGACATGTCGAGTGCCACCGCCGCACGCGAGAAGCCACCATGCTCGACGACCGACTTGAAGACGGCGAGGGCTTTCAGGCGATCCATGGAGACTGCTTTCGCGCACAGTGAGAATCGTCGTGTGCCATCGCGGTGAAGGAAGCCGACACCAGGGCGACCAGCATGACGACGGCATAGAGCGTCCGAGCCCGCTCGCGGTGTCGACCCTCCATGGAGTGAAAACGTGATCGTTCAGTAGCGGGCCGCATGGCGCCCACCTGGGTGACGAGCGCGCCGCGGTCGCCTTCGG
This sequence comes from Rhizobacter sp. P5_C2, assembly GCF_054049715.1. Taxonomy (NCBI): domain Bacteria; kingdom Pseudomonadati; phylum Pseudomonadota; class Betaproteobacteria; order Burkholderiales; family Sphaerotilaceae; genus Rhizobacter; species Rhizobacter sp. P5_C2. The sequence continues at coordinate 47,097 of NZ_JBFULV010000038.1, forward strand.
GGGCGTGACGCGTTCGCCATTGCCCGATTGACGACTCCCAGTAGCCCGCAGCATCACGCCATTGCAACGGCTTCCCCCAGTCTCGGCTCGCGCCGAAGACATAGATCCGCGCATCCTGGGAGAGGCCCGCCTGGATGAAGGCGCTGGAGACCGGCGGCGGTTGGTCCGCAGGCGCCGCCTGCGCAGTGGGGGTTGCAACGTGGAGGGCCAGCGGTCCGGCCCCCAGACGAGTGTGTCGATTCAGAAGACAGGACTGCAGCGGCATGGCGAACCTCGTGAGCGATTGTCATGAGGGTGCATTGGCTCGGGCTGTCGGTCATCTACCTTCCAGCCAGTATCGGAGACCTCCAGGAGGTGGGGGCGGACCGATCTCCGACTCGTCATTGCTGAGTCTGGTGTCGCAGTTGAATCACCGCGGCGTGGCACTGAATGTGTACCTGAAGTTCGTCCACGACCGACAGCAGTCGCTGCGCAGCCTACGACGGCTAGACTGGTCGCGGTCAGTCAGGTCCGGCCGCCGAACGACGGCTCCACCCATAGCGGTCAACGGCCAGGCCGGATTGGGCGGCCGAAAGCGGACGTTCGTCCCGTCGAACGGCGAATGACCAGTATGGGGGACCCGACGTTCGCCGGATCAGGCCAGACGCCCGACAGCTGACATACGCCCTGTCGAGCAGAGGCAGTCTGCTTCCGACCGAGGCTGTGTGAAAACTCGAGACTCGAAGCATTTCGGGGGTCTTCTCACCCCTACCTTAAGGTCTATCGTCGAATACAGCGCGATCTGAGAGGTCGATTTCGGTGGCCACCTTCAACGCGGCGAGTTTTCACACGGCCTCGGCCGACAGTAGGCGTTCGTCTTCAGGCACCGTCGAGCGAGGCCGATCGCAAGCGGTTCGTCAACGAGTCGGGGCGAGCGAATGTGGTCTGGCGCTCGACCAACGCTAACGCTCAACGCTGCTCGCAACGGCCAGAACGTCCTTTCCAAGAATGGTGCTCAAGTGCGCCGCAACAATCGACGCCTGAACTTCGTCTGCTGTCCTGCCGATCCGTAGCCGACGTCCGCTGAGAAGGTGAAGGCTGACGACCCACCATTCGAGCCTCTTGCCGTTGCGGCAGTGCTGTACCTCAACGGATTGAATGGCTTCGAAGCTGGCAACGGATCGCCCAGCTGCAGAGACAAGGCGACTGACCTTGTCGGCAATCACATGACGAGTATTCACGCTCAGGACGAGGCGATCCTTCTTCTCCTCGACGATCTCGATCCAAGAGTAGGCCGCGAAGAACTGCCCGAGCGCAGCGACGAGCGCCTGCCAGATTCGCTTGAGGGTACTCATTGACGGATTCTCCAACACGGCCATGGCTTCACCGAAAGCGGGCACAGGCGCGCGGCGGGTCTTGGCCGGTTGCGGGCGATCTGCCGGTGCTCACTGGTTTTCAACCCACGCTCTGGTAGGGCACCAACTCCCATAGGCGCTTAGGCATAGGTTTCACACATGGCAACTCGAGGCGACCATAACTCGACGACAACCCCAAGCGACGGCACCAGTTGTGAATGTAGAACGCGACTCGGAAGCGAGGCAGCAACGGCACCTTCGGCGACGGCTGCCTCGAGCGGTCACCGCCCGCGATGGTCGACGCGCGGTAAGGGCTGCCACCGGTGATCTCGTCCGGCAGCATCTGGCCTTTGGCGTCATAGGGACGGGTGCCTTAGATCAGTGCATACCCCGACAGTTGAGTTCCGAACTTGAGCAACTGGCCAAGCGCGGTCTTCTCTTCGAGTGAATAGAAGTCGGCGCATGCCGCCCCCACGACTGCCCGCATCATGCCCGAACCTTCCTGAACGCCTTGCGGAGTTCTTCGGTGAAGATCGTCGGCTGTTCGAAAGCTGCAAAGTGACCGCCGCGGTCCACCCTGTTCCAGTAGATGAGGTGGGGCCAGTGCGCCTCCGCCCACGATTTCGGCGTCGTGAAGATCTCCTTAGGAAACATGGTGGCCGCCATCGGCAGGTCGATGACACCGGCGTTGAAATTGGCGGAGCCCTTGCGCGTGTTTTCCCAGTAAAAGCGTGCGGACGAGGCAGCCGTGTCGGTGAACCAGTAGACGGAGATGTCGTCGAGCATCTCGTCCATCGTTAGTACCTTGTCGACGCTGCCGGGATTGTCCGTCCACGCCTGAAACTTCTCGTAGATCCAGAGGGCCAAGCCGCCCGGCGAGTCTGCCAGCGGGTAGCCGATGGTCTGCGGGCGGGTCGCCTGCTCCCTGAAGTAGCCGGCCCAGTCGCCCGTGAACTGCGCGGCACGATCCATGGCGTATCGCTCGTCCGCTGTCGGGTCCACCGGCAGCTTGTCCGGGAAGACGAAGGCCCAATTCACGTGCGCGGCCACCAAGCCCTCGGGCTTGACATGGCCGAGCGCGTGGGTCACACCGGATCCCCAGTCGCCGCCTTGGGCAACCCAGCGGGCATAGCCCAGGCGCTTCATCAGGACACCCCAGGCCTTGGCCGTGCGGACGACGTCCCAGCCCGTATCGGTGGGCTTGCCCGACCATCCGAACCCCGGGAGGCTGGGAATGATGACGTCGAACGCATCTTCAGTGCGGCCGCCGTACGCAGTCGGGTCCGTCAGGGGGCCAATCACCTTGAGAAATTCGACCACCGAGCCCGGCCAGCCGTGGCTCATGATGACGGGCAGCGCGCCCGGATGCTTCGACTTCACATGGATGAAGTGGATGTCGAGGTCGTCAATGCGCGTCCTGAACTGCGGGTAGCCGTTGATCTGGCGCTCGAACCTTCGCCAGTCGTACTTGTCGTGCCAATAATTGATCACCTGCTTCGCGGTGTCCAGGGGCACGCCTTGCGACCAATCGGAAACCGTTTCACGCTCGGGCCAACGCATCATGGCCAAGCGGCGCTTCAGGTCGTCAATGTCGGTTTGTGGCACGGCGACCCGAAATGGCCTGATCGCTTCTTGCGCAGCGGCACTCTGGCCGGCGAACTCGGTCGCCTGGGCCAGAAAGCTCGTTGTAAACGCAGCAGCCGAGGCACCGCGCGCGATGCCGAGAACCGCATCGCGGCGTGAAATTCTTTCGGCGGACAGCCTTTTCAAGAGATCGGACATGATGGGCCCTCAATCCTTCTTGAATGCGGCGGCAGCCGCTGCGGTGTCGAGTGCTTCGCGCAGCAGCTTGATCTTGCCGTTCTCCGCAATCAACACGCCGGCATAGGTCTGGCGGTACACCTTGCCGGTGTCGGGCACCAACGCTTCGACCGAATACTCGGCGAATGCCTTGTCGGGCGTGTCGATGAATGACTTGAATTCCTTGAACCTGAAATCGGGCACACGCTTCAGTAGGCCGGTCAGGAGTCCTTCGACTCCGACAGGTCCGGTGACATGCACCTTGATAGTCGGAAGTTCCAGCACGCCATCGTCTGCGAAGAGCGCACCGGCGGCGGCGGGGTTCCGTGCGTTGTCGGTATAGGCTTTGAGGAGGTCGAGTGCAGTTTTCATGGTGAGGTCGCGTTCAGGTGGATCGAAGGTCGTGGACGGAGTCCGGTAGTTGGGTTTGCGGAGTACGGAGGCTCAGGGCGGTGGGCTGATGGCCACGAGCCCCCTGGACAGCAGGCTCTGCGCCGCAGAGGCCACGGCGTCTTCGCTGCTGCGTGGTGCCCAGTCCAGCAGTTGGCGGGCCTTCCGGTTCGAGATGTGCTTGTCCTTGCCCAACTCTGGGAGAACCTGCCTGAGCTCCGGCTTGAAGAGCGCGGCGACGCGCACCAACCAGTCGGGAAGCTCCCTGGTGGGCGCCTTGGCCGCGACGTCGCCGAAGCGCTCGCGGAGCATGGCAGCGACCTGGAGCATCGACACGCAGTCGCCGGCCGAAGCGAGAAAGCGCTCGCCGGACGCCTTTGGGTGAGTCATGGCCCGGATGTGAAGGTCTGCGACGTCGCGCACGTCCACCACGCCGAAATACACCTTGGGACAAGCGCTGACCCGGCCCTCGAGCATGTGCTTGATCAAGGAGATCGACGACGAGTAGTCGGTGCCGAGAACGGGGCCGAAGATCCCCACTGGATTGATCACCGTCAACTCCATGCCTTGCCCTTCGGTGGCGACAAAATTCCAGGCCGCCTTTTCGGCCAAGGTCTTGGACTTGACGTAGGCGCTGGAACTCGCATCGAGGTGAGTCCAGGACGTCTCGTCGAGGGCTTGGCCGGCACGCCCGTGGCCGTAGCCGATCGCGGCGAAGGAAGATGTGAGGACGACCCGCCTCACTCCGGCGTTTCGTGCGGCGGTCAGCACGCGCAGAGTGCCCTCGCGGGCGGGGACGACAAGGTCGTCTTCATGCTCCGGTGCGGCGGGCGGGAAGGGGGACGCGACGTGGAGGACGACCTCGCAGTCCTTGACCGCATCGGCCCAGCCTTCGTCCCGTTGCAGGTCGGCCATCGCGAAGCCCAGTCGGTCATCGGCATGGGGCCTGCCTTGACCCACCATGGAGCGAACGAGTGCCCGCCGGCTTTCCGAGCGCACGGTCGTACGCACTTCGTGCCCGCTCTGGAGGAGTTGCTCGATGCAGTGGCTACCGAGGAAGCCGGAGCCGCCAGTGACGAGAATCTTGCCCATGCCCATCGGATCCCTCACTTCTTCACGTGACAGCAGACTCGAACACAGAGCCGAAGGCGCTCCGAGAATTCGCGCGGAGAGGGCGAACCCTCCTTCCACGTGAGACCGCAGAGGAACAGCACCTGCGCCACCTCTTTTGCCGAGCGGTTCGCACCGGACGTCGTGAATTCAGGCGACGCGGCCAGCGCTCCGGCGATGCGCTTCATGAACGCGCCCTTAACCTCCTCGACCGCGGCAGGAGACAGCTGATCGCCCGTCACGATGACGTCGAACGACGCGGGACTGAACGTGGCCAGGTGCCTTCCGAACCAGGCATCCAGCGCCGCCGTCAGGCGGTCGACCAGCGACAGGTCGGTCCGGCCGAGCGCCTTGTCCACCAGGGCCATGCAGTCGTCGAGGTACTTCTGCATCGCGGCTAGGAAGACCTCGTTCTTCCCCGCGAAATGCAGGTAGAGACCCTGCTTGGAGATGTCGGCGGCAGCGGCCAGATCTTCGATCGAGGTCTTCCGGTATCCGTGCCGCCCGAACTCCTTGACGGCGGCGTCGAGGATCGAGTTCCTCCGGGCCTCCGCCGCCGACTGAGGTGCTTCGCTCGATTTGCTTGCCATTTACCAAGTGTACTCAAACGATCAATCTGGTCAACCATTCGGTCGGCATCTTCGGGTCGGCACTCGGTCCCGATGCCTCGTCTTCCATCGCCAAGCGCATGCTGGAGGGAACCATGCCGGGCTTGCCGCATATCTCGCTCGGCATCGTGGATGTCTGCGACGTGGTTGGTATCCGCGGCCGAATGAAGACCTCGTGTCGACGGCGGAGAGCCTGCTGCGGCTCGGCCCGATCTCTCGCTGAAAGGCCGGGCCGAGCGCTTGACGGCGCCGGCTCGGCTGCACGTTCAATCCTTGCTGAAGGCGCGTGCAGCAGCCGCGGTGTCAAGTGCCTCGCGCAGCAACTTGATCTTGCCGTTCTCCGCGATCAACACGCCGGCATAGGTCTGGCGGTACATCTTGCCGGTGTCGACCACCACCGCCTCGACCGAGTATTCGCCGAAGACCTTGTCGGGCGTGTCGATCCAGACCTTGAAGTCCTTGAAGCGGAAGTCGGGTACCTTGGCCAGCAGGCCGGAGAGCAGGGCCTCGACGGCTGCGGGGCCGCGGGCATGCGCCTGGACCGTCGGCAGTTCGAGGACGCCATCGTCCGCGAAGAGCGCCGCAGCGGCGGCGGGAGTGCGGACATAGTCTTGATAGGCCTGAAGCAGTTCGAGTGCGGTTGTCATGAGACTTTCCTTGACAGGTGAGGGGTTCGTCGATGGGCAGTTCAGACCTGCGCCATGCCACCATCGGCGAACAGTTCGATGCCGGTGATGAACGACGAATCGTCGGAAGCGAGGAACAGCGCCGCCCTGGCGACGTCGTCGGGCTGTCCGATGCGGCCGATCGGCACCTGTGCGGTCAGGTAGTCGAGCAGGCCCTGCTGCTGCGCGGCCTCGGGCCCTGCGAGCTCGACCAAGCCGGGCGTGTGGATCGGCCCTGGCGACAGCGTGTTGATGCGGATCGCACGGCCCTTCAAGTCCAGAACCCAGCTGCGGGCGAGGTTGCGCACCGCGGCCTTGGTCGCGCTGTAAATGCTGAAGTTGGCAGTGCCCTTCACGCTGGTCGTCGAGCCCGCCAAGATGACGGAGGCGCCGCGTGTTGCCTTCTCCAGCAAAGGCAACGCCTTCTGCACCGTGAACACGACGCCCTTCACGTTGCGTTCGAAGGTCTGGTCGAAATGCTCTTCAGTGATTGCGCCCAGCGGCAGCATCTCGCCCCCGCCTGCGTTCGCGTACAGCACGTCAACGCGGCCATGCTGTGTCCGCACCAGGTCGTAGAGCTTGTCCAGTTCGTCCAGCTTCGTCGAGTCGGCTCGCACACCCTGGGCGTTCTGCCCGATGGCGGCGACGGCCGCATCCAGCTCGGCCTGACGCCGTCCCGTGATGTAGACGAACGCGCCTTCGGACGCGAAGGTCTTGGCGGCTGCCAGACCGATGCCGATGGTGCCACCGGTGATGACGGCAACCTTGCCGGCGAGTTTGTTTCCCATGTCGTGCTCCTGAGTTGAGAGGGTGAGCGAAGCTTACGAATGTCATGGGCAGGAATAAAGGTGCGGATTTGCACTTCTTATTTCATGTGCTTGAATAATGGGGGCGAAACAACCCAACAGCCAACGCTATGGACCAACTGCTGGCGCTGCGCGTCTTCGTGCGGATCGCCGAATCCGGGGCTTTCTCGCGCGCCGCCGACACAATGAACATTCCGCGACCCACGGTGACCAAGCTTGTCCAGGATCTGGAGCGCCACTTGGGAACGAAGCTTCTGCATCGGACCACGCGACGCCTCAGCGTGACGCCGGAGGGCGCGGCCTACTACGAGCGGGCCACCCGACTGATCGGCGAACTCGACGAGATGGACGAAAGCGCTTCGCGCACGCGCGCCCAGCCGCGTGGGCGCATCCGGGTTGACGTCGGCTCGGTAGTTGCCAACATGATCCTCATCCCCGCGCTGCCGGGATTCCGCGCGCGCTACCCGGATCTGCATGTCGATCTCGGCGTCAGCGATCGTCCGATCGACCTCGTTGGCGAAGGCGTGGACTGCGCGATTCGGGGCGGGCCGTTGCCGGACACGTCGCTTGTGGCGCGACGCATCGCCGACATGGATTGGGTGACCTGTGCAAGCCCGGTCTACCTGAAGGCACGCGGCGTTCCGAAGCACCCTTCCGAACTGATGCCCCGGCCGGCGCAGGACGAGAGCAAGCGCCGCGTTCCTGGTCACGCCATTGCCGGCTATTTCTCGTCGCTCACCGGACGGGCGTTCCCGCTCGAATTCCACAACACGGGCGAGCAGATATTGGTGCACGGCCAAGTGGAGGTGGCCGTCAACGAGAGCACCGCGCATTTGAGCGCTCTACTGGCTGGCGTGGGAATCGGACAGGCATTCAAGTTCATGGCCGCGCCGCACCTCGAGAACGGCCGTTTGACCCGCCTGCTCGACGACTGGACGCGCCCGCGCCAGTCCTTCCACGTGCTGTACGCGAGCAACCGGCACCTGAGTGCCAAGATCCGGCTATTTGTGGACTGGGTGGCCGAAGTGTTCGCGCCATTCGACGATCGGTAGGCCTCGAAGAACAGGGCTCGAGGAGGCGACGGCACCTGTTCGACCATCAGCGACCTGGCTTGCCCGGCCTGTCCGCCAACCCGTGCCTGCCTTTCAGCGGATTGTTTGAATCCACAACAGAGGTTGGTCGAGGAGGATCGCGGGCCTCAGCTGCGCAAAGTTCCCCTGCGGCTCGCTGTGTTGTCACCTGTGCCTCGCCTTGCCTGCTTCGTCGCAATAAGCGGACGCTCGACGATCGCGATCGACCGGCTGCAACCGCTGCATAGCGGCCGGAGATGTGGGGGATTTTTGGGGGACTGGCTGGTGTGAGGCAACGCACACCAGGGCAATGATGCGACTCTCTTCCAAGAGCCGAACCTTATGAATCAACAAGTTACGCGCGGCGACAGAACTACGAACCAAGGGGTCGTGGGTTCGAATCCTGCCAGCCGCACCAAAAAACAAGAAATGATTCAACGCCTTAGAGGTCCACGCCTCTAGGGCGTTTTTTCTTGCCGGGGGAGTTTTGAGGGAGTGGCCGTCGAGCGCGCTGCCTCTTGCTCCATCCGCAGCGTGGCCAGGCTCTTGTTCCAGCGGCCCGAATCATCCTTGATCGCTGACCTCCGATGCAGCAGGGGGCAGGCATTGCCGGCCGAACTCATCAATCGGACAGGAGACTTGAGCGTCTCGAACTCACTGCGCTGAAGCGGCCCCGTGCGTGCGCGCCTGCTGAAAGGCGTGCGAGGCCTGGGACCCGCAGTTCTCTCCCGCCGCCAGATGCCGCGCCCGCTGCAGATCCGGTTGCGCTGAACCGTCGTCGATGGCGTTCAGTATTGTCAACAGCGTGCCTCTCGCTGACGCCCGCTCAGCGGAGCCTGCCGCAGCCACCTCGAAGAGGCTGATGGCAATCCGCAACGACCAGAAACGCGCGCCTTGCTCCACGCTGAGCTCGAATGCCGCGCGGAGCTCGGCGATACAGCGGCCCCGGCCTGCTTCATCGTGCGGATCAAGCGCCGCCAGTGCGGCCAGGCGCAGTACCTCCGGAGCGCACCAGCCCACCTCGCCCCGACGTGCTCGGGCCAGCGTGATGGGGTCCGGCGCGGCCAACTGCAATGCGGCGCATATGTCCATCAGCACGGCGTTCTTGGCCAGCAGTTGGCCCTCGTCGCGGTCGGGCAGCAGCGGCCGGCCGGCCAGAAGGCAGTCGAACACCTGGGCGAACGATTGCCAGTAAGGCACGTTGCCGCGCACGGAATGGTTCAGCAGTTGGTGGTTCCACAGGGCCGCTGTCTGCATGTCGCCGCGCCAGATGGCGATGGGAATCGCCGCGAAAGCAAGTGGATGGATCTTGATATAGATGTGAGCCTCGTCGTCACTCACGACGATGTCCTGAACCATCGCCCAGGCCACCCGGAAATCACCGCGCAGCCAATGGATGCGAGCCAGTCTGATCTGCATCGAGAGCTGAAAGGGCAGCGGGCTCTGAAAGCGCGACTCGAGCCCATCGGCGTCCAGCTTCATCACCCGGTGAGCCAACCGCTCCGCGGCATCGTGCTGACCCAATTCGTGCAATGCAATCGCCGTGAGCCGGTCGCCCACGGCGACAGACAAGATTTCCAGATCCCCTTGCGCGAGCTCCCGTATTTCCTCGCAGCAGCTCAACACCTGCAGATAGTCACCTCGCCCGAAAGCGCTCGCGCACAGGGCGAAGAGCGCCTCGATCTTGTCCCCATGGCCGTCGAACTGGTCCACGAGGCGTCGATCAATGGCCATCCCGCGCTGGTGACTTTCGCTGTCTGCCAGCGCTTGGCCTGACAGGAAGGTCTGCAGCAGTTGCAAACGCGTGAGAAGGCGCGCGCCCGCCACGCCGGCACGCCCGGCCTTGTCGGCCGCGGCGATCAGGTGGAGACCGTACTCTTCGAACAGGCCCGCCATGTGCCACTTCGGCATGGACTCGGCGACCACCTCCACTCCGAGCGCGAGGTCGTTCTCCTCCAACAACGCCCAGGTGATGGCGGCGCGCAATTCGGCGATGGCCGACGCCAGCGCAGCGCTGCGGCGGAAGCGGGAGAGTTGCTGCCGGCCCTTGTTCGAATCCACCGTGCAGCCCAGCACGAAGACGGCATGCCGGCGGTGCACCTGCACAGCTTCCGGCATGGCCGCAAGGATCCGCTCGGCGAACAGGCGGGTGACATAGAGCAGCCGATGGCGCGGTGAACCACCGCTGCCCGTCTCAAGCACCATCAGCGACTTCCCGCACAGGCTCAACACGCTGTCAATGACCTGCTGTCGGAGCAGTTCGGGGCCGGCTGCAACGGCAACGGCGGCCTCCAGGTCGAAGGCACTCCTGAACACCGCCAGGCGCTGCAGCACCCGCCGTTCGGTCTCGGTCAGCAGCTCGTAGCTCCAGTTCATCACCGCATGCAGGGTCTGGTGGCGGCTCATGGCGGTACGCCGCCCCCGCGTCAGCAACTCGAAGGCGCTTTCCAGGCGCAGCAGCAGCCCTTGCGCGCCCAGGCTGTTCACGCGGGCGGCGGCGAGCTCGATCGCCAGCGGAATGCCGTCCAGATACTCGCAGAGCTGCCTGATCGCCGACACGTTGGCGTTGGTCAGGACAAACGACGCGCAGGCCGCCCGCGCACGCTCAACGAACAGCTGGACGGCGGGGTAGGCCAGCACGGCATCGACAGACAGCAGGGCATCAGGTGCCGGCACGCCCAGCGGCGGCAGCCTGAACACCCATTCGGCCTCGGCCTCCAACGGCTCCCGGCTCGTCGCCAGGATGCGCAATCGAGGGCAAGTGCGGAGCAACCGGTCGGCCAATGCCGCGACGGCGTCGATCACGTGCTCGCAGTTGTCCAGCACGAGCAGAGCCTGCTGGCGGCTGAGAGCGTTCTCCAGCGTGGCCCACGGCTCGCCACGGGCGACATCAAGGCCGCAGGACTGCCCGACCTCGACGACCACCAGTGCCGGGTCGGTCAGCATGGAGAGATCGACGAAGAACGATCCCTGCTCGTGCAGCGGTGTCTGGTGCTCCGCCACGGCCAGGGCGACCGTCGTCTTGCCCATGCCGCCGGCGCCGACGACGCAGACGAGGCGCTCCCGGGACAGGAGTTCGCCGATCCTGGCGATGTCCTGGCCGCGGCCGACGGGGCGCGTGAGCAGGGGCGGCAGCTTGCGCAATGCGTCCTTCGGGTCATCAAGCGCCTGGACGGCCGGCGCCACGGTCGACGTGAAGGCCCGCACCTCGCCGACGAAGGCGTAGCCCCGACCCGGCACGTTGGTGATGTACCTGGCGCCGCCCTGTCCGTCGCCGAGCACCCGCCTCAGTGCGGACATGTGGACCCGCAGGCTGGTCTCCTCGACCACCGTGCTTGGCCAGACCTGGGCGACCAGTTCGTCGCGGCTGCAGAGCCGACCCGGCGTTTGGAGCAGTGCCTCCAGCAGCTGCAGCGAGCGGTTGCCGGCGCGAACAGGCCCATTGGCGTCGCGGAGCTCGCGACGGATCAGGTCGTACCGGAATGGCCCGAAATCAAAGGCTGTCGTCTGACCGTGGGCGACCTGCTCTGCCGTTGTGGAGTCCATGTCGGGTGCCGAACTGCCGGAGTTGCATCGCGCGTCGGCATCATGGAAGAAAGTCGCGGACTTGTGGTGTGAATCGCCGTGAATTCAAAACGCCCAGCACGAGCAGCCCAGCGCACCCCAGAAGCTGCGGGCGTCCTCCGCCGGCGCCGTGCGGTCCCAGGCGTGGGCATGCGCATGCACGCCGCAGGCGCTCGCGCAGCCGCAGGCCGGGCCGGCGCGATTGCCGGTGCGGGTGAACAGCCCGGCCGCGGGATTGCGGTGCTGGTAGCCACCGAAGCGGCGCACAGGGCTCCAGTCGGGGCTCGCGGGCGGCAGCGGCGGTGCCAAGTTCGCGAAGGGGCCGCTGCCATGCACGACACGACCGTCCATGACGGTGAGTTCCAAATAGAGGTCGGCGATGTCGCTTTCGCTGACCTGGAAGTAGTCGGCAGACAGCACGGCGAAGTCCGCCCATTGGCCCACCGCGATCTGACCCTTGCGGCCCTCGTCGTGGCTGAACCAGGTGTTGGCCTGGGTCCACAGCTTCAACGCCGTGTGTCGGTCCAGCAGGTTGCGCTCGGCGGTCAGCTGCAGCCCGCCGACGGTCTTGCCCGTGACCAGCCAGCCCAGGCCGACCCACGGGTTGTAGCTGGCCACGCGCGTGGCGTGGG
>NZ_JBFULV010000038.1:59096-89841 GCF_054049715.1 Rhizobacter sp. P5_C2
CGGTGCCGGCACCGACAGGCAGGCCGGCGTCCAGCATGGCCGTGATGGGCGGCGCCGCCTCGGCAGCCGAGGCGCCGTAGCGCTCGACGAACGCCTCGCCCTGGTAGGCCATGCGGTGCTGCACGGCAATGCCGCCCTGCAGCCGTGCCACGCGGTCGATGTTGGACCGCGAGATGGTCTCGGCATGGTCGAACCACCAGTGCAGGCCGGCAAAGGGCGTGTCGCGGTCGACCTTCTCGAACACGTCCAGCGCGCGGCCGATGGACTCGTCGTAGGTGGCATGCAACCGGAAGGGCCAGCGCTTTTCCACCAGCAGCCGCACCACGCCTTCGAGTTCGCCTTCCATGCCCGCCGGCAAATCCGGCCGATGCTCGCGGAAATCCTCGAAGTCGGCGGCGCTGAACACCAGCATCTCGCCCGCGCCGTTGTGGCGGAACGTGGGCGAGCCAGACAGCGGCGGCAGCATGTCGGTCCAGCGCGTGAAGTCGCCCTTCTCGCCGCCCTTGTTCTGCGTGAAGAGGTTGTAGGCAATGCGCACCGTCAGCTCGTTGCCTGCGGCGAGCTTCTCGATGATCTGGTAGTCGTCAGGGTAGTTCTGGAAGCCGCCACCGGCGTCGATGACCGAGGTGATGCCCAGCCGGTTGAGCTCGCGCATGAACAGGCGCGTGGAGTTGACTTGGTCCCGCGGGTCCAGCTTCGGGCCTTTGGCCAGGGTGGCATACAGGACGAGGGCGTTGGGCTGAGCCAGCAGCAGGCCGGTGGGCGTGCCGTCTGCCTGGCGCTGGATGCGGCCGCCCGGTGGGTCGGGCGTGTCCTTGCCGTAGCCCACGGCGCGCAGGGCAGCGGCATTCAGCAGCGCGCGGTCGTAGAGGTGCAGGATGAAAACCGGCGTGTCGGACGCCACGGCGTTGAGTTCGTCCAGTGTCGGCAGGCGCTTCTCGGCGAACTGGTGCTCGCTGAAGCCGCCCACCACGCGCACCCATTGCGGTGCCGGCGTCACGTCCACCTGCTGTTTCAGCATACCCATCGCATCGGCAAGGCTGCGCACGCCGTCCCAGCGCAGCTCCATGTTGAAGCTCAGTCCGCCGCGGATCAGGTGGGTGTGGCTGTCGATGAGGCCGGGAATGAGGCGCTTGCCCCGCGCATCGACTCGCCGCGTGGTGGGGCCGGCCAGTGCCATCACGGCGGCCTCGTCGCCCACGGCGATGAGGTGGCCGTCTTTCACGGCCAGGGCGCTGGCCTGCGGCTGCGCCGCGTTCAGCGTGGTGATGCGGGCGTTCGTGACGACCAGGTCTGCGCTCACGACTGCCTCTCCTTGGGGGAGGTTTCGATGCCGGTGATCCTGGGGACACAGGTCTGCTTGAACCAGGTGATGCTGACGTGCTCGCGGTTCAACATGCGCAGCGCCAGCGTCCCCAGTTGTTCACCGGTGGCGATGCCCAGCAGGCCGAGCAAGGCGATGGCGGGCGGAGCCGGGGACTTCACATGCAGCACTGCGTAGACCAGGCCGGCCAACAGCCCGGCACCCAGCGACAGGAGATAGACCTTCATCGGGAGCCCCTCGTCCGTGATCAGTGGCCGCGCTCGGACGCCGAGAACATCATCGACGCGTAGGCAATGCCGATGCCATAGGCGCCGCCGTGCTTCTGCGCTATGCCCGTGGTGAGGCCATAGGTCTCGCCACGCGCCCAGTCGCGCTGCAATTCCAGCAGGTACTGCAGCGACGTCATCGGCCGAGCGCCGGCCTGCACCATGCGTTGCAGCGCGTGCTCGTGGGCAGCGGTGCTGACATCACCGCAGGCATCGGCAATCACGCAGAGCTCGAAGCCCTGCTCCAGCGCCGACAGCACCGGGCCGACGATGCACACCGAGGTCCACAGCCCGGCCATGACCAGCCGGTTCTTGTCCAGACGGTTGATCTCGACGGCGATGTGCTCGTCCTCCCAGGTGTTCATCGACGTGCGGTCGATGACCGGGTGGCCGGGGAAGGCCTGCTTGATCTCGTCGAACATCGGTCCGCTGAAGCTCTTCTCTGCCACGGTGGTCAGCAGGGTCGGCACCTTGAAGCCAGCGGCCGCCTGCGAGATCAGCGCCACGTTGTTGCGCAGTTCGATCGCGTCGATGGACTTCGTGGCGAAGGCCATCTGGGACTGGAAATCGATCAGCACCAACGCGTGATTGCTGGGGCTGAGCAGGGCTTTGGCGGGGACGGCTTTGGCAATCGACATCGTGTTCTCCGGCGGGTTGGGTTGCAGTTCATCCAGGATAGAAAACCAGGCGCCCGAGGGCGTCTCTCAGATGGCAGATCCGGTGCTCGCCTCTTTGGCATCCTGGCGACGCGCGAGCCATGCCGCCACGGCCACCAGCGCACTGGCCAGCCAGAGGCAATCGAAGCGCAGCAACGCGTAGCCGGCCGCGCCGAGAGCGGACCCGGCAGCGAAGGCGGCGACGACGGGCCATGACGACGACGCGAGCAGGCGCGTGCCGGCATCAGCTCGTCCGGCGGCCATTGCCAACAAGTCGATGGTGAGCTGGCTGACGTTGCCTGTCATCACGGTGGTCTGCACCCGTCCGGCCAGGCTGGTGCGCATCAACGCGTTCTGAACGCCGATGGCGGCGATGAGCAGAAAGCCGATGACGAACGAGGGCATGTCGTCGGGCTCGTGGGGCACGCCCGTCCAGTGCGGCGCGAGCGCAGCCAGGGCTATGAGCAGGCTTTCCACACCCAGCAGCCAGGTCGAGGCGGCGATCGCACGGCGGCGCATCAGGACCTCAACCTGATTGGCCAGCGCGACGCTGCCGACGAACACCGGCAGCGCGAGGGATTTGGCGAGGATGTCGACGTGTCGATTGGACAGCTCCGCCCCGATGAGCACGAAGTTGCCTGTCACATGCGCGGTGAACAGCCCGAACAGGCCGATGAAGCCGCAGGTGTCTACACAGGCCGCCGCGAGTGCCAGCAGCGCGAGCTGTCCTGATCTCACGCCTCGGGCTCCATCAACGCCGCGTACAGCAGCGCGCCGACCAGCGCGATATGCTCCCAGAAGCCGTTGAACGCCTGCGAGCGGCCCGGCCCCGATGGCAGCCCCCACCAGCGGTGCGCCAGGAAGGTAGCGGCCAGCGTGAAGGCCGCCAATGCGAGACCGCCCAGCCATGCCCACCGTCCGCCGCGGAGCAGCAGCGCGCTACCGCCGAGCTGGAGAGCGATGACCGCAGCCGTGATCGGCGCCTTCGCCACATCGCCGAGCAGTCCGGCCACCTCGGCCTGGGCGCCAGCGAAGTCCGACAGCTTCAGCACGCCACTGATCAGGTAAGGCAGCAGCAGGCTCAGCAACGCGAGGCGTCGCCACGTAGCGGGAAGGGCACGCTTCAACGGGATGACCATGCCGCCCTCACGCCACGGCGGCGCGGCCGGCCACCAGCTGGCGCGCGACGCTGGCCACGCGCTTGCCCAGGTGCTCGGCCGTCAGCAGGTCGGCCAGCGGCGGGGCCAGGTCGGGGCCTTCGTCGGCGTTGGACTGCGCCGCTGCGCCGAGGAAGAAGCCATGCCGGTTGGTGGTCTCTTCGGTGGACTTGGAGTTGTTGTGCCCGGGCGGCAGGCCCAGGTTGACCCAGTGCATGCCATGTTGAGCGGCGAAGATGACCAGCTGCTGCAGCGTGGCCAGCTTGTCACCCGAGCGGGCGGCGGAGTTGGTGAAGCCGGCTGCGACCTTGTCGCGCCACAGGCCGCCCGCGGCGAACACGGTGCGCGACGTGGCGTCCATGAACACCTTGAACTGTGCCGACGCGCTGCCCATGTAGGTCGGCGCGCCGAAGACGATGGCATCGGCCTGGGCCAGAAGGTCCCAGTGCCGCTCGACGTCGTCCGTCGGCACCAGCGTCACGTCGACGTCGCCAGCGGCATCAGCCCCGCGTGCCACGGCCTGCGCCTGCCGCGCCGTGTGGCCGTAGCCGCTGTGATAGACGACGGCCAGGCGGATGTGAAAGGGGTTGTTCATGGACAAATCCTTGAAGATGTGGGGTTGCGTCTACTTGGACAGGAAGTCCTTGACGCCCTGGACGACGGCGGCCGGCTCTTCCTCCATCAACCAGTGACCGGCGCGCGGGATGACGAGCTCCGTGACGTTGGTGGCCGCGTTGCGCATCGCCACGGCTTCCAGCCCGGCGAACGACTTCTCGCCCCCGATGGCCAGCACGGGCATGGTGAGCTTGGTCTTCATCGACTCCAGGTTGTCCTTCGCGTCCTGGCGAAAGGCCTGGAACTGCGACAGTGCCCCCTTCATGGCACCGGGCTGCGCGTAGAGCTGCGCGTAGTGGTCGCGGGTGCCTTCGTCGATCTTCTCGGGCTGGCCGCCGAAGTCGTTGTAGAAGCGGTCCAGGAAGATGCGTTCACGCCCCTGCACGAGGCGGAAGACGTCCTTGCCGTAGAAGTCGAAATGCCACAGCTTGGGGTTGCGGACGACCTCGTCCCACGGCGGAATTCCGGGGGGCGGTGCGTCCATCACGACCAACCGCGTCGTTTTGGTCGGGTACGCAGCAGCGTAGGCGTAGGCCACCATCACGCCGATGTCGTGCCCCACGACGTCAGCCTGGTCGATGCCCAACGCGTCCAGCACGCCGCGGATGTCCTTGGCCTGGTTCTTCTTCTCGTAGCCGTCCTCGGGCTTCGCCGACAGACCGATGCCGCGCAGGTCGGGCGCGACGACGCGGTGGTTCTTGGCCAACTCGATGGCCAGCGGCGTCCACATGTCGCCGGTGTCGCCAAAGCCGTGGATGAGTACCACGGCCGCGCCACTGCCACCGACGCGGACGTGCAGCGTCGTGCCGTTGGTGGCAATGTCCTGCAGCTTGAACGTGGCGGGATAAGGCTTGGGCTGCGCCATCGCGTGCGGCGTGGCCATGAGCGCGGCGGCCAGCAGCGCGCTGCCGAGCAGGTACTTGGAGGAAGAGAACATGCAAACTCCTTGGTGGTTGCGGTTGGGGAATTCAGGTGCGCGTGATGGACAGGCCGCCATCGACCAGCGATGCGGTGCCCGACACGAAGGACGAGTCGTCCGACGCCAGGTAGAGGGCCGAGCGGGCCAGTTCCTCCGGCGTGGCCACGCGCTTGAGTGCATGCAGCCCGGTGATGAAGGCCTGCGACTCGGGCGTGTCGTTCATGTCGCGGTACATGTGGGTGTCGACGGCGCCGGGCAGCAGCGCGTTCACGCGCACGCCCTGCGGGCCGAACTCGGCCGCCAGCGCTTGCGTGAGCCCGATGAGGCCCGACTTGCTGGCCGCGTAGGCCGCCACGCCCGGGAACGCCGCGCTGTAGCCGACGAAGGTGGACGTGAAGATGACCGAGCCACCACCGTTCTTCAGCATCTGGGCGATCTGGTGCTTGGCACCGAGGAAGGCGCCGGTGAGGTTGACGGCCAGCGCGTCGGCAAAGCCTCGCGCCGACACGCCGGTGGACGTGCCCGCCTCGCCCAGCATGCCGGCGTTGTTGAAAGCCACGTCCAGTCGACCGAAGCGCTGCACGGCCAGCGCCACCAGCGCCTGGGCATAGGCTTCGTCGCGCACGTCGCCGGCAAGCGACAGCGCCGTGCCGCCGCGGGCGTCGATCTCGCAGGCCAGGTCCTTCAGCTCGGCGTCGCGGCGCGCCCCCACGACGACCTTCGCACCCTCCGCGGCGAACAGCAATGCGGTGGCCTGGCCGATGCCGGAACTGGCGCCGGTGATGAGAGCGACCTTGCTCTTGAGACGTTGACTCATGTGGAACTCCCGACCTGTGTTTGACGGCCTGAAGGTTGGACGATGGCGGCGTGAAGCGCGAGTGAATCGACGCGATTCGTCGTCAAGGGCCGTGTGAAGGGCGGCGTGAAGCGCCGTGCTCGCAACGCTTCACGTCGCTTCACTGGTCATGGCGCGCCGGCATGCAGAACATGGCCGTKCCGGGCCCGAGCCCAACCCAGGAGAAGACCATGCCGATGCACACCGCCACCCGCGTCCGGGTGACCCACTCCGAACCGCTCGTCAACCGCGGGATCGTGGCCACGCTGGACGCGGACAGCCGTTTCCAGGTGGACGAGCAACGAACGGCCACCGTCGGCCCGGCCGGTGGCGACGCGGCGCTTGTGCATGTGCTCGTCACCGACCTGCCCCTGGGCATTGCCGCGGCGCTGCACCGCGGCCCGGCGGCGCCGGCCGTGCTGGTGCTCTCCCATCTGGATGGCGAACTGAGCGTCCGCGGCGCACTCGAGCGCGGCGTGAAGGGCTACCTGACGCACGACTGCCTGCCCGAGCAGTTGGTGGACGCCGTGATGGCGCTGGCCCGCGGACAACGCTACCTTCAGGGCAGCGTGGTACAGCGCCTGGCCGACACGGTGGCGCAGGACCTGCCGACGCCTCGCGAGATCGACGTGCTGCGCCTGATGGCCACCGGCCTGTGCAACAAGGCCATCGCCGCCGAACTGAACATCGGCTGCGGCACCGTGAAGACGCACGTCAAGGCGCTGCTGGACAAGCTCGGCGCTCGCACGCGCACGGCGGCGGCGGACATCGCCAAGCGCCGCGGCCTGCTGGACCCGGTGGCCGACGGTTTTGCGCCGGACCACCGCCTGCTGCGCCGTCGCACCGGTCCGACGGGCCGCCACTTCCAGGCAGACCGACTCGCGCTCGCCTGAGCGCTTCGCGAAGATTCACGCGGATTCACGCGCGCCCGGCTCGACGCCGTTGATGATTCCACCGCGCGCATTCCCGTCGCGCGGAGGAAGGTTCGCATGTTCGTTGTTGGGGGAGTCGAGGCCGAAGACCGTCAAGCCGGTGCGATGCATCGCACCGCCCGCGTGCTGCTGCCGGTCGCCGTGGCGTTGGGTTCGCAGGCCGTCCAGGCGCAGGCGGAGAACGTACTGCCGCCCGTCCTCATCACCGCCGAGCGCATGCCGGGCACCGCGGACAAGGTCCCCGTGTCGGTGGCCGTCATCTCGCAGGAAGACATCGAGAAGAAGGGGCTCTTCCAGCTCAACGACCTGGTCGGCATCGTCGCCGGCATGGCCGTGCCCAACGGCTACAGCAACATGCCGCAGACCGTCGGCCTGCGCGGCGTGGGCGTGTCCCAACCCGCCATGGCGCAGGCAGTGGGCATCTATGTGGACGACGTGCCGCTGCTGCGCGGCTATGCGACGGCGTTGTGGGACTTGCCCGACGTCGTGCGTTACGAAGTGCTGCGCGGCCCGCAGGGCACGTTGTACGGACAGAACTCGACGGCCGGCGCGGTCAAGCTGGTGTCTGCCGACCCCGATGAGATCGCGGGCTCGTGGATCGGTGTGGGCGTCGGCAACCTGGGCCAGCGCGAGGCGCGCGGGCTGTTCGCCGGCAAACTGACGCCGGACCTCAGCGCCTCCCTGGCCATCTCGCATCGCAGCAACGATGGCTTCGCCTACAACGCCACTCGGCACGAGGACATCAACAAGCTCGACGCCACGCAGTTCCGCGCCAAGGTCAAGGTGCTCATGGGACCGTCGGCCCACATCGTCTTCGCGGTGGACCACCTGCTGGACCGCTCGGACACGAACACGATCAACTTCCCGCTCAACCACCCTGGTGCGGCGCCGCGCGTGTCGTTCAACGCGTCGGACGCCGGCGCGTTCAAGCGCAAGGCGGGCGGTGCTTCGGCGACGGTCGAGTGGGACGTGGTGGCCGGGACCAAGCTGCGGTCCATCACGTCCTATCGGGGCTACACCGACGACCCCACGGTGGCCGACTGGAGCGGCCTCGAAGTGGAACGCTACGAGATCTCGCAGCAGGTGCGCCAGCGCACCTTCTCGCAGGAGTTGCAGGTGACCTGGCGTGGTGACGGCCTGGACTTGGTAGCAGGCGCGATGCTGGTGCGAGATCGCTTCCACTTCAACCGCTACGTCATGTCCTTCCCGGTGGCCGCCGCGGCACCGGGCTACACGCAGGCTCTCACCGACCAGCAGACCCAGGATGTAGGCCTTTACGCCCAGGCCCACCCGCGCCTGAGCGAGCGGCTCTCGGCCACCCTCGGCCTGCGCGCGTACCACGCCCGGCAGGATGCCGCGAATGCCTTCTGGCGCACGAACGCGCAGTTCGTGCCCACGCAACAGGTCTACGACGCACCCGACCTGCACACCAGCGAGGGCGGACTGCTTCCCCGCGTCGGGCTCGACTTCAACGCCACGCCGACAACGCTGGCGTACGCGAGCGTGGCCCGCGGCGAAAAGTTCGCGGGCTTCAACCGCGCGGCGGAGTCGCTGATCTCGGCGGGCGTGGCAGCCCATCCCGAGAAGGTCACGACCTACGAAGCAGGTGTGAAACTGCGCTCCGCACCGCGCCGGCTGAACTTCAGCGCCGCAGCGTTCTACAACGACTACCAGGACTACCTGGCCTCGCTGGGCGGCACCACCGTCAACGGTTCGCTGGTGGCGGACTCCGTCTTCCTGAACGCCGCCAAGGCCCGTACCTATGGGCTGGACCTGGAGGCCGAACAGGGCTTGACCTCGTCCATCAGCGCCACCGGCTCGCTGGAGTGGCTGCGCTCCAGCTTCAAGAGCTTCCTCAATCCCAGCGGGTCCGCCGCCAGCGACTTCAGCGGTCACGAGCTGCCCTATGCCCCTCGCTGGAGCGCCGCGCTGGGACTGAAGGGCCGCACCAGCTCGGCAGGCGGGTTGCTGAGCGCCGATGCGTGGCTGCAACTGATCGCGCCGCAGTTCATCGATGCAGCCAATACCGCGGCCCTGCGCGCGCCGCGCCAGACGTACGTCAATTTCGCACTGGCCTATGCCCCGGACAGCGGACCCTGGCAGGTGTCGCTGCGCGTTCGCAATGCCACGGGCCGCGCCTACGCACTGGCTCGCAACCGCATCCCGCCATTGGGCATCGACGCGGCGTACTACAACGCCCCGCGGACCGTGATGGCGAACCTCAGGTATGAGCTCTAGCGGGGTCGTGGAGGCCCGACCCGGCGCCGCACCGGCGGCCATCGCGTTTGGCCCCTTCCGTTACGACCCGACGCTGCGCGAGATCAGCGACGACCGCGGCCCGGTGCGCGTGGGCAGCCGGGCGCTGCAGCTCCTGGCCGTGCTGCTGGAACAACCCGGGCGGCTGTACAGCCGCGATGAACTGGTCGCCCGCGTCTGGCCCCACACGGTGGTGGAAGAGACGAGCCTGCGGGTGCACATCTCGGCGCTGCGCAAGGTGTTGGGCGACGGCGTGGACGGCTCGCGCTATATCGCCAACGTGCCCGGCCGCGGCTATGCGTTCGTCGGGGAGACGAGGTCCTCGCCAGATCACGTCGGCGGTCAGCGAGCCGTGCCGCCGTCCGGCACCGAATGGGCGACCACCGTCTCGCCCGCTGCACAGCCCCTGCCGCCGAGGTTGACCCGCCCGATCGGCCGCGAGCAGACCATCGTGCAGATCGCCGAGCTGCTGGCCCGCGAGCGGTTGGTGTCCGTCGTGGGGCCGGCGGCATGGGCAAGACGACCGTGGCCCTGGCGGTTGCGGAAGGACTGAGCCGGCGCTTTGCCGATGGCGCCTGCCTCGTCGAGTTGTCGCACCTGTCGGACCCGGCCCTGGTGGCTGCCGAATTGGGCCAGGCGCAGGGCCTGATCGTGTCCCCGGGAGACTCGCTCGCCGTGCTGGAAGCTTCGCTGCGCGGCAAGCAGATGCTGTTCGTGCTGGACAACTGCGAGCACGTGATCGACGCTGCAGCAACGCTCGTCAACCGGCTGATGCGCACATGCCCCGGCGTGCACTTCCTGGCCACCAGCCGAGAGCCGCTCGAGATCGAAGCCGAGTGGGTGTTCAAGCTGCCGCCGCTGGCACTGCCTGCGGCCGACGAGCCGCTGGACCTGCAGGACCTGCTCGCCTACCCGGCCATCCAGCTCTTCGTGGAACGCGCCCAGGCCAACTGCGATTCGTTCGAGCTGACCGACATGCATGCCGCCGCAGTCCGCCAACTGTGCGGCTTCCTGGACGGCATCCCGCTGGCCATCGAGCTGGCTGCGGCGCGTGTGGACAGCCTGGGCGTGCAGGGGCTGCTGCGCCGCCTGGAGAACGCGTTCGAGTTGCTCACGCGCGGCCGGCGCACGGCGCTGTCCCGCCACCGCACGTTGCAGGCGGTGATGGACTGGAGCTATGACCTGCTCAGCGACAGCGAGCGTCTGGTGCTGCAGCGGCTGTCGGTGTTCCGGGGCGCCTTCGACCTGGACGGTGCGGTGGCGATCGCCGCCAGCGCCGAATTGAGCCGACAGCGCATCATCGAGGACGTGCTCAGCCTGAGCGCGAAGTCCCTCATCGTGCACGATTCGGCGGACGACGCCCGGCTGCTGCACCGCCTGCTCTTCATCACGCGGCTGTACGCCGAGAAGCGACTGGCCGCCAGTGACGACGCACCGGCGGTCCATCGGCGGCATGCCACGTTCATCGTCGAAGGCTTGCAGCGCGCGCGGGAGGCCGGTGCCAGCATGTCGCAATACCACTGGTCGCCGGCACTGGGCTCGTCCATCGCCGACGTGCGGGCGGCGATCGAATGGGCGCTGATCGAAGAGCGCGACCTGGGCCTGGGCATCCAGCTGACCGCTTTCGCCAAGCGCACCTACTGCGATGTCGGCATGGTGGAGGAATACCTGCGCTACATCGAGACAGCCTTGACCAAGCTCCCCCGGGCGGGAGTCGACCGGGAGGCTCTGGAGCTGCCGCTGCGCGTCGCCGCGACCTTCATGATGGGTTACGTGCCCGAGGGCAACTGGCACTACCCGGCCGTTTTCTCACGCGTCCGCCAGCTGCTGGGCACTCTGGGATCGGATGACGAGAGGATCGAGGCGCTCTTCGGCATGAGCACGACATCCTATGGCCAGGGTGACTACCGGCTGTCGCTCGCCTGTTGCCAGGAAATCCGCCAGCTCGCCACCGGCCGGTTCGAGCCGCTGTCCATCGCCATCTCCGACCGCATCTCGGCGCTGTGCCTGCATTCACTGGGAGACCACGACGCTGCCGAGCCGTTGGCCTGGCGGGTCATCGCTTTCAACGGCGCGCGCGTGGGCCGGCAGTTCCTCAGCGAGGTACCCTTCGGCGTCTCGATGCGGGTCCAGTTGGCGCGCATCCAGTGGTTGCGAGGAGACTTCGGCCCCGCATGGGGAACGCTGGCACAGGCGCTTGACGGCAGCGCCAACGCACATGTCTTCGCACGCTGCCAGGTGCTGGGCATGGCCGCCGTGCCCATGGCGATCTGGCGGGGCGATGCGGCGTTGGCAGACCGGTGGGTCCAGGAGTTGCGCGGCCTGTCGGAGCGCAAGGGCCTGGCTTACTGGCTGGCCTATGCCCAGGCATTCAGCCGCGCATTGGCGGGTGAGGCGATCCTGCCCGGCAGCGCGGTCGATGCGGCCATGGCCGGTTGCCCGCCGCTGGGCGACATGGTGGCAACGATCCGGGCATCGCGCCCTCCGGCGGCGACGCAGGCACGCGTCGATCAGGGCGCGGTGGGCTGGTGTGCGCCTGAGGTGATGCGCCTGGTGGCGCTCGACGAACACCGCGACGCCCCGGGCTCTGCCGCGGCGCGGTTGCAACAGGCCCTGCAGCTGGCCGGGAAACAGCGCGCGAAATTCTGGATGCTGCGGATCGCGTTGAGCATGGCCGCCATGGCCACGGACAACGGCGCCGTGCCCGGCGCCCTGGCGGCGCTGCGTTCTCTGCTCTCTTCCATCGACGATGGCAGTGCCGTCCCGGAGTTGGTGGCGGCGCGCACGCTGCTGAAAAGCGTCACATGAACGGGCACTTCCACGAACCGGATCCACACGGCGATGCCGCGCCGGCCACGGGGGCTCGGCCGCACGCGCCGGCCCACGTCTCGCTGCCCGATCTGCCTCGACATTTCGTCGGGCGCGATGAAGTGGCCGGCACGCTGGCGAAGACGCTGACCGAGCGGCGGTTGGTGTCCGTGGTGGGACCGGGCGGGCTTGGCAAGACGACGCTCGCCGTGGCGGTGGCACGGCGGCTGTCAGCGACGCTGGCCGGCGGCACCTGCTTCCTGGACCTGGCGCGGCTCAGCGCTGGCGAGGTGCTGGAAGCCGAGCTGGGCCTGGCGCTGGGCATGGAGGGTTCGCACGGCGTGTCGCGCGAAGACCTCCGGCAACGGCTGGCCGGCCGGCAAATGCTGCTGGTGCTGGACAGCTGCGAGACGGTCATCGACGCCGTCGCCAGCCTGGCGGAAGACTTGGCGGCCTCGGTGCCCGGGATCCTGATCCTGGTGACGAGCCGCGAGCCGCTGCGTGCCAAGGGCGAGTGGGTGCACCGGCTCGCGCCGTTGGCATCGCCGCCCGGTGCGGCGGCGCTGCCGCTGTGGCTCGCGATGACCTATCCCGCGGTGCAGCTGTTCTTCCACGTGGCGCAGTCGCGCGACGCCGCATTCGCGCCGACGTCCGACAACATCGAGCACGCCACAGCCCTCTGCGGGCGGCTCGACGGCAGCCCGCTCGGCATCACGCTGGTGGCCTCGCACGCCTGCCGGCTGGGCATGGCCAACATCGCCGCGCAGCTCGGGCCCGAACTGCTGAGCCTCAGCGCCGACGACCAGGCCGACCGGCACAGTTCGCTGGAGGCCGTGCTCGACTGGAGCTACCGCCTGCTGCAGGGCGATGAACAGCGCGCCTTCCGTGCGCTGGCGTGCCTGCGCGGCAGCTTCGAACTGGACACCGCCGTCGCCGTCGCCGGTGGGCCACGGGCCGAGGCACTGGACACCGTGCTGGACCTTGCCGACAAGTCCCTGCTGATGACGCTGCAGGTGGGGGACAACCTGCTGTATCGCATGCCCGACATGACACGAGCCTACGCGAGCGGACAACTGGAGCGCGCCGCCACGCCGGAGTACCGGAGCGCGCGCACGCGGCATGCGCACGCGCTGATGCAATTGCTCGAGGTGGCCGAGCAGCAGTGGAACTCGATGGGCAAGGTCGAGTGGCGCCGCGCGCACGGCGTGTGGATCGAGGACGTGCGTCATGCGCTGGGTTGGGCATTCTCGGATGCGGGCGACTCGCTGCTCGGCACCGAGCTGACGGTGGCCGTGCTCCAGCTGGCCGAACAGACCGGCCTCTTCGCCGGCTTCGACGACTTCGCCCGGCGCGCCTTGAGCGAAGTGAACCGGCTCGACCCGCCGCGGCCCGAACTGGCCGTGCGCATGCACACCTTTCCGGCCTTCGGCCAACTGCGGGTCATCACGGACGAACCGCACCACATTGCCACGCTGGCCAAGGCCTTGAAGATCAGCGCATTCCCCGGCTCGGCGGCCGCGCAGCTGGGGGCGCTGGTGGCGTTGTGGGCCAACAGCTTCCAGCATGGCAACTACCGGGAATCGCTGACCCGCACGCGCGACATCCAGCAGCTGGATCATGCCGACTGGGTGATCGACCTGACCGCCCGGCGCACACGGTCGCAGTCGCTGCACTTCCTCGGCGATCACGCCGCCGCGCGGACACTCGCCGCAGGCGTGCTGGCACAGGCCGACCGGCGGATCCCGTTGATCTACACCCCGTCGCCGGTCAGCGTGGAAGTGTCGATGCGCATCGTGCTGGCCCGCATCCATTGGATCGAAGGTCGTCCCGACCAGGCCTGGCGAATGGTCGAGGAGTGCCTGTCGTTTGCAGAGCAGGATGCGCCGCCGTCCATCTGCCAGGGCCTGGCCCTCGCCGCCATTCCCATCGCGTTGTGGTGCGGTCGCCCGCGGGCCTGCGCCGGCTGGGCCGCGCGCCTGGTGCAACAGGCCGACCGATACGAGTTTCCGTACTACCAGGCCTGGGGACGCCTGATCGAGGTGGTGCTGGATGCCGGCGGCGCCTCGCGTCCGGCCCATGCCGAAGCGCTGAAGACATTGCCGAACGGCCAGCAGACCAAGTACCGCGACCATCTCGGCACCTTCGAGCAGGCGAGCCTGTGCGCCGACACTTTCGTGCGTGCGCAGACCGGCGCCGTGGGATGGTGTGCACCGGAGATCATCCGCCTGCGCGCGGAGCACACGGCCGCGGCCGACGGGCCGGACGCTCAAGCCATTGCCACCGGATTGCTGGAACATGCGCTGGCCCTGGCACGCGCCCAGGGTGCGCTGGGGTGGGAGCTGCGCGTCGCCATCAGCACGGCGCAGCTGGCCCGGCGTTGGGGCCATGCCACGGGAGGCCTTGCGATGCTGCAGTCGGTCTACGCCAAGTTCAATGAAGGCTTCGCGACGCGCGACCTGCGACTGGCTCGCGAGCTGATGGGCGGCTAAGTCACCGCCTGCCGCTGCCGGCCGCGCGGCGAGAGGTAGGTGAGGCCCAACGCCGCCACGATGGTGCACGCGACGACGGCAAACATCGCCTCGGCGCCCTGGTCGTGCAACAGCGGCACCAGCAGCAGCGGCGCCACCGCAGCGCCGATGCGGTTCAGCGCCCACGCGCTCGCCAGGCGCCGGCTCCGGCCTTCGGTCGGAAAGAGTTCAGCGGCGTACAGGTTCAGCGTCGACAGGTAGATGGACGTCGCCATGCCGAACACCGTGGCCGCGGTCAGCACCTGCCACGAGACATCGGACGAGACGAACATCGCCCCCGACAGCGCCAGCACCACCGAACAGGCGGCCAGGCCGTGTCGCCGGTCGATGCGGTCCAGGCTCATGGAGCTGACGAAGTTGCCCGCCATGGGGCCGACCATGGACAGGCTCACCACCATCAGCGCATCGTTCAGCGCGAAGCCGCGCTGCGTCAGAATCGCGCCCGACAGGATGGGAAACGAGGACGTGGCCCACGGGCTCAGCGCGAACAGCGCATACACGAGGTGCTTGGGGCGTTCCTGCTGCAAGCCGGCCACGGCTGCCATCGCGCGCCGCGTCGTGCCCTGCCACGGCAGCACTCGGGCGCGCTCGAATCGACCCAGCGCCTGCACGGCTGCGGCGATGCGGCCACGCACGGCGAGAAAACGCGGCGACTCCGGCAGCAGCGCGGCGGCGCCGGCGGTCAGCACGCACAGCAAGGCCAGCACGCCGAAAGTCAGCCGCCAGGATTCCCCGCCGTGCCAGGTGGAGGTGGCCATGGCCCGCAGGAACATCAGCGTGCAGAAAGGGCCCACGGTCGACAGCCCGATGCACCAGAACGTCATCACACCGCGCTGCTTGGGCGGCAGCACGTCGGCCAGCAGCGAAACGACGAGCGGCGGCAGCACACCGAGAGCCAGGCCGGACAAGCCGCGGCAGACGGTCAACTGCAGGATGTCGTGCGTGAAGCCGGCCGCCAGCGACGTGGCGGCGATCCAGAGCAGCACACCGATCAGCACGCCCCGACGCCCGATGCGGTCGGCCAGCCAGCCGAACAGCGGTGCACCCATGACGGCGCCCACGTAGACGGAGGACAGCAGGGCCGACAGCTCACCGGACGACGCCTTGTTCGCGCCGCTGGAGAAGATGGCCGACAAGGCACCGCTCAGCGACATCTCGCTGATGGTCACCGTCATGGCGAGCGTGCACACCAGCACCAGCCAGCCGTGCAACCACGTCAGCGGCAAGCGATCCAGTCTGGAGCCGATGTCGGGCGTGTCATGAACAGCAGCCAAGGTATTCTTTCCTGTCGTGTGAAGCGCCGGACCTTAAGCCATTGCCGCCACGGCCGGATCGTGCCTCTCCGCGGATTCACGACGATTCACATCGCGGCCGCAGCCATCGCCGACGGGCGGCAGGCGAGACGCTGCAATTCAAGCGCATGTCGCGCCCGAACGCCCCCGTCGTCCGGCAGCTCTGCCAATCGCTCCATCGCATACAGGCGCGTCGTGTTCAGCAGCCGGTAGCAGGTACCGTCGTCCAGCTCGCAGCCCTGCGGGCAGGGCTGCAGCAGCGACTTGTCCACCAGCCGCAGCACGGCATCCTCGATGCTGGCCGCACCTTGCGACCGCTCTACCACGGCCACCGCGCTGGTCAGCGAGAACGGTGCGTCGAAGACCGCGAGACTGCGCAACACGCGTCGCTCCAGGTCGTCGAGCAAGCCATAGCTCCAGTCGATGGCGGCCCGCAACGATTGGTGTCGCAACTGGGCACCGCGGCGCCCGCGGGTCAGCAGCAGCAGCCAGTCGTCGGGTCGTGCGAGCAGCCCTTTCAGGCCCACGGCGGGCATCCGCCACGCGGCGAGTTCCAAGGCGAGCGGCACGCCGTCGAGCTGGCGGCACAGCTCGCGCAGGTCCGGCACGTCGGTGTCGTCGAACACCACGTTGTCGGACGCCGCCCTTGCGCGCTCGACGAACAGGGCGACTGCGGGCGACTGCAGCGCTTCGGCCAGCGTCCTCACCGTGCCTGGCGCAGCGGCCAGCGGCTCCAGCCGCAGCACGTGCTCGCCCGCCACGTTCAGCGGCTCGCGGCTGGTGCAGATGAGCCGCAGCCGCGGCGCTTGGGCCGCGATGGCTTCGGCCAGCGCAGCCGCTTCCTCCAGCACGTGCTCGCAGTTGTCCAGTACGAGCAGCAAGTCCGTATCGCGCAGGGTCGGAATGAGCCGGGGCAGGTCTGCGCCGGGCCAGCCCAGCGCGCCGGACACGTGTGCGACGACACCGCCCCCGCGGACCTGGGAGAGGTCGACCCAGCGGGCACCGCGGAAGAAGCCCGGTGCGTTGAGTGCCAACGCACGCTGGGCCGTGCTGGTCTTGCCCATGCCAGCGGGGCCGACGATGCTCACCACCGGGCAGCGTTGCAGCATCGTGGCCAACGTGGCCAGCGTTGATTCGCGCCCCGCCAACGGCGGCAGCATGGACCGCTCGACCTCGGCCGGCGACGCAGCTGAGCCACGGCGCTGGCGGCTGACCTGCCCGACAAAGCTGTAGCCCCGGCCCGGCACGTTGGCGATGTAGCGACGCCCGGTGGCGCTGTCATCCAGCGCCTTCCGCAGCGCGGCAACGTGCACGCGCAGGCTGGATTCCTCGACGAAGGTGCTCGGCCAGACGCGCGAAACCAGGTGGTCGCGGCTCAGCACTTCACCGGCCTGCTCCACGAGCGCGATGAGCAGATCCAGCGCCCGACTGCCGAGCACCACGTCCTCATTACCTCGCGACAACGAGCGACGGCCCACATCCAGCGTGAAGCCGTCGAAAACGTAGACCTGACTTTCCGAAGTCATAACCATGGAAGCGCGTGACATCAAGGCCGCAAGACAACAGACCGAATCGTACCTGCCGCGCGCGGGGATCGCTTCCGAGCACGGGATGTTGCTCCGACCAGTTGTCAAAGCGACAACGACAACGCCGCGGCGGCTCGCTGGAGCACAAGCGGGAGGCCTGCGCTGTAGACGGCTCGCACCAAGAAAAAGTGCCGTGACTGCCGAGGCATTCAGGCTCACGGCATTCAGGCCGGACGCGGCGTTACGCACGGCTCGACTCCAGCAGGCAGGTGGCGCCCGGGCGCAGCTCGCCGAACCTCGGGAGGCCGTGGATGAATCGCGACAGCTCCAAACGCCAGGACATCGCGCACTCCGCCGTGAATCGCTTGACGAATGTGGGACCGGTTCGCGCGGTCGACACCCTCCGAATGGAAGAGGCCGGCACTGCCATGTGGGAGGCGCACGTTGTGTTGCGTGTGCCTAGCCTTCGGGAATACCACCGACCAGGACTCAGGCCATGTGCTTCGACGCCACCCACTGCCCCCGGTTGCGCACAGGCCTGTCGGCCGTGCTCGACGTCGCCCGGCTCGACCGTTTCATCGCCTCGGCCTGACTTTGAAGTTTCCTCCAACGCCGCCGCTCGTCGGCACCTTCATGAAAGAACGTTCCATGCTGAATCTCATCAAGCTCTCCATCGCCGCTGGTGCCATCGCCCTCGCGGTCGCTCCCACGCCGGCCGCCACTCTCAAGCCGACCATCGTGCTGGTTCATGGTGCCTTCGCCGGCTCGTCGAGCTGGAACGGCGTCGTTGCCGAATTGACCAAACTGGGCTACCCCGTCATCGCTGCCGCGAACCCGCTGCGAGGCGTGGCCAGCGATGGCGCCTATGTTGCCTCGCTGACCCGCTCCGTCGCCGGCCCGGTCATCCTGGTCGGCCACTCCTACGGCGGCGCCGTCATCTCCGCTGCGGCCAACGGCCTGCCCCATGTGAAGGCGCTCGTGTTCGTTGCCGCGTTTGCACCGGACCGGGGCGAAAGCGCCCTCGACCTGACGGGCAAGTTCCCCGGCTCTACGCTGCCGCCTGCGCTGGCTGCACCGGTCAAGCTCGAGGATGGCGGAGAGGACCTCTACGTCCAGCAGGACAAGTTCCCGCACCAGTTCGCGGCCGACGTGCCGCTGGCCCAGGCCCAGGCCATGGCCGCCACACAGCGCCCGATCAAGGCGGCCGCGCTGTCGGAGGCTGCTCCCTCCCCAGCCTGGAAGACCATCCCGAGCTGGTCCATCTACGGCACGGGCGACCTGAACATCCCGCCGCAGGCGATGGGCTTCATGGCCGAACGGGCGCAGGCCAGGAAGACCGTCGTGGTGAAAGGCGGCTCGCATGCGTTGATGGTGTCCCACCCGCGCGAAGTCGCCGCGCTGATCGTCGACGCCGCACGTTCGATCGACGGCGACACCGCTCGCTGATGGCCTCGTCAACCGTCGGGACGCGCATGCGTCCTGGCCCACCCCTTTTCGAGGAGGTCGCATGAACAACTCACAGACGCGGAACGCGAGCATTCCCGCCAGGGATGGCAAGCGTTCCTCGATGGCCATCTACGCGCTGACGCTTGGCGCGTTCGGGATCGGCACCACTGAATTCGTCATCATGGGCCTGCTGCTGCAGCTCGCCGCAGACTTGCAGGTCACCGTGCCCACCGCCGGCCTGCTGATTTCCGGCTACGCGCTGGGCGTATTCATTGGCGCACCGCTGCTGACCGCATCGCTGAGCAAAGTGCCGCGCAAGACGGCGTTGCTGGCGCTGATGGTCATCTTCACGCTGGGCAATCTGGCGTGCGCGTTGGCGCCCAACTACGCGGTCCTGATGGTCGCGCGGGTCGTCACGTCGCTGGCGCACGGCACATACTTTGGCGTGGGCGCCGTGGTCGCCACGAGCGTGGTGTCGCCGGACCGCAAGGCCGCGGCGTTGTCCACGATGTTCACCGGGTTGACGGTTGCGACCTTGCTGGGTGTGCCCGCGGGTTCCTGGTTGGGCCTGCATTTCGGATGGCGATCGACGTTCTGGGCGGTGTGCGTGATCGGCATCGCTGCGATGACGGTCATCGCGCTGTTCGTTTCGGCGCGCGAAGCCGGGTGCGGCAGCGGCGTCTCGTTGAAGGAGGAGCTCAAGGTGCTGGGACGGGTGCACGTGCTGCTGGGCCTCGCTGCCACGGTCTTCGGCTTCGCCGGCGTGTTCGCCGTCTTCACGTACATCCAGCCGCTGCTGACCCAGGTGACGGGGTTTGCCGAAGCAGGCGTGTCGGTGATCCTGCTGATGTTCGGCGTCGGGATGATCCTGGGCAACGTCGTCGGCGGCCGCCTGACCGACCGCGCGCCGGTGCGCATGCTGCTGGGCTCGCTCGCGGCCTTGGCCATCGTGCTGGTGCTGATGGGCTTCGCCATGGGCAACCGCGTGGCCGCCGTCCTGTTCGTCGGGCTGCTGGGTGCAGGCGCGTTCGCCACGGTCGCTCCGCTGCAGCTTCGCGTGCTGAACCAGGCCCAGGGTACCGGACAGAGCATGGCCTCCAGCTTGAACATCGCTGCCTTCAACCTCGGCAACGCGCTGGGCGCTTGGTTGGGCGGCGTGGTGATCGAACACGACCGCGGCCTGGTCAGCCTCCCGTGGATGGCAGCCGTGCTGACGCTGGGTGGCTTGGCCGTGGCGGGCTTCAGCGTATGGCGCGAGCGCGCCGCAGAACAGGGTGGCGTCCGGTCCGTGCGACTTCCTGGGGTGTCTTCCGGTGGTCGACTGTAGTCCCCGCCGGGCATGACCCGAAGGAGAGAGGTACGCCTCGCCCGACGGAGGGTGGGCGCGCCATCGGATCTGCCTGAAAGTGATTCCACCCTTTGAGGAGCACCCTTCATGAATCCACAGCCCCATTCTCCGCAGCCCGGCGCGTCGACCAGGAAAGCCCGGGCCGTCCAGGCGCTGCGCCTGATGGTACTGGCGCTGGCCCTGCACGCGTCCCACGCCATTGGCGCGCCCGTGCTGTCCGCCGGCAAGATTGCGTTCGTCGATGCGAACACGGTGGTCGTCGCGGACTGGCGTGGCGGCCAGTTGCACGCCATCACGTTGCCACCCGTTGCACCCGGCGCTCCGGTGCCGTTCAACGTGAGGGACGTGTCCGGCGCCATCGCGCGCACGCTTCACACCCGTTCCGAGAGCCTGCGCTTCGAGGACATGGCGGTGCGACCGGGCAGCGAAGTCGCCTACATCTCGCTGTCGGTGGACGGCAAGACCGCGAGCGCGTTGCCAGTACCCGTGCTGGTGTCGGTGGACGCCTCCGGCAAGGTGCGCATCGTCAACCTGGACCAAGGCAGGCGCAAGTCGGTTGCCATCGGCAACCTGCCCGCCGCTGACAAGCGCCTGTGGCGCGACACGCCGGCGGCGAGCTTCACCGTGACCGACATGAAGTACCACGAGGGAAAGCTCTACGTCGCCGGGCTGTCCAACGCGAGCTTCGCGTCGACGCTGCGGATCTTCGATTTCCCGTTCAGGGGCAGGGCCGCCGTCAGCAGCGTGGAGATGTACCACCCGGTGCACAATCAGTTGGAAACCCGCGCACCGATACGCAAGATGGTGATCACCAGCCTCAACGGCGAGCCGACGCTGATCGCAGCGTTCACCTGTTCTCCGCTGGTGACGATCCCGTTGAAGGACCTGAAGGATGGCGCCCACATCGCCGCCAAGACGGTCGCCGAGTTCGGCTGGGGCAGCGCACCGGCCGGCATGGTGATGTTCGACGCCGGCCAAGGGCCGATGGTGCTGCTGACGCACTCGCACAAGTCCGCCGACCTGTTGTCGGTCGCCGACATTGCCGACACGTCGACCAAGCCCGGCTTGTCCACGCCGATCAAGTGGCCTGCCGAACCGACCTTGGGGCTGAAAGCCACCTACGTGCCGATGCGCGTGGCGCACCTCGACAACCAGGATGCCAACTTCTTCGCAGCGCTTCGCCGCAATGAGGCCAGCGGCGCGATGGAGCTGGTGTCGATGCGCAAAGGCCTGTTCCTGCGCCTGAGCGACTTCATCAACGAGTACGACTTCGCGGACTTCAACTATCCGGCGAACGACAACTGGCGCGACGTGCACCGCATGCTGCGTAACGACGAGGGTTATGGCGACCTGGCGCCGCCGCCCAAGCCATGATGCCGGCGCGCCATCTTGTCTCGATGGTGGCCCTGGTGGGCGTGTCCGTGGCCGGGGCTGCTTCGGTCGAGATTCATCCGGCGGGCCCGACGGTTCCTGAGAACCTGCTGAGGATCGAGCTGCGCTTCGAGCAACCTCAGCGCCTGCCCTTCGACATCGCGCGCCTGAAACTGCTCGACGCCAACGGCCGGGAAGTCCAGCACGCGCTGCTCGACCTGACCTTGCCGAGCGCGGATGGTCGACGCATCACCGTGTTGATGGACCCCGGCCGTGTGAAGAGCGGGGTGGGGCCGAACCTGGACGCGGGGCGGGCATTGCAAGAGGGTTCGACCGTCAGTCTGCGCTTGGTGGGCATTGATGCCGCCCAGCCACCCGTGGTCAAGACGTGGCAGGTGACTGCCGGCGCTTCGCGTCCTCTGCGGCCCGAAGCCTGGAAGCTCGCCCTGCCGCGTCGCGACAGCCGTGACGCATTGGTGGTCGATATGCAGGTGCCCATCAGCTCGGTCGGCGAGGCGCTGATCGCGGTAGTGGATGGACACGGGCGCCGTGTGGACGGCACGACGTCCCTCGCCGAAGGCGATGCGACCTGGCGCTTCACACCGTCGCGCCCGTGGGCGGCGGGCACGCATCGGCTGGTCACGCACCCCGACCTGGAGGACCCCGCAGGCAACAGGCGCTGTGCAGCCTTCGAGACGTCCATCCAGCTCACCAGCCCCTGCGAGGGGACAAGCCTTGCTTTCACGCCGACGAGCGCCAGCTGAGGGGAACATCCTCCTCTTCCACCACCGGTCCTCCGGCCGGTGTCCATCACGCAAGTTCGCCCATCAAGGAGAAACAACATGGATCTGAAACTCAACGGCAAGCTGGCTCTGGTCAGCGGCAGCACGGCAGGCATCGGCTACGCCATCGCGCACACGCTGGCCCAGGAAGGCGCGCGCGTCGTCGTCAATGGGCGAACACAATCCACCGTTGATGAAACCGTCGCTCGCATGCGCTCGGAGACAGGCGGGTCGGTCGAAGGCTTTGCGGGAGATCTGAGCGGCGCCGAGGCGGCCCACGAAGTCGTTCGCCGCCATCCCGGCATCGAGATCCTGGTCAACAACCTCGGCATCTTCGAGCCCAAGGCCTTCGAGGACATTCCCGATGAAGACTGGATGCGGTTCTTCGACGTCAACGTCCTGAGTGGCATTCGGCTCGCACGCCTCGTGCTGCCGGAGATGAAGCTCGCCAACTGGGGGCGCATCATTTTCATTTCCAGTGAAAGCGCGGTGCAGATTCCGGCCGAGATGATCCATTACGGCATGACCAAGACTGCACAAATTGCGGTTTCCCGCGGGTTGGCGGAGTCGGTATCCGGCACGGGCATCACGGTCAACAGCGTGCTGCCGGGGCCGACGAAGTCACGCGGGGTTGGCGACTTCGTGCAGGATCTGGCGCGCGCCAGTGGCAAGAGCTTCGACGAAGTCGAGGCAGAGTTCTTCGACAAGGTGCGGCCGACCTCCCTCATCAAGCGTTTCGAAACGCCTGAGGAGGTCGCGTCGCTCGTCGCCTACGTGGCAAGTCCTCTCGCCTCTGCAACTACGGGTGCCGCACTTCGTGTGGACGGCGGCGTGATCAAGAGCGCCTTCTGATTGCTGCCGATGCACGGCATTTGCGGCTGGGCCCGAACGCAGCCGATGCGTAGCGATGCGAACGCACTCCCGGGTTGCAATACGCCTCGCCGCTCCCTTTTCTCATTGATGCCGTGGAGGGGGTTCGAGTCCGGTCCCCGGATCGCGAACGCGCGGAGTCGCCTGTCGACAACGAGGCGCTGCTGCCGAGCGGCAACAGTCGGCCAGTTGCGGGTATTGGCGATAGACTGCTTTTGGGCACGCCAACGGCATGCCACCAATGGCGAGGGCCGCCGGAGCATGGCGCATTACTGGATTCTGATTCGCCGTAGCCTGTGCCTGCTCGGGGCCTGCCTCTTTGCCCTGATGGTGCTCAGATGGCTGATTGTCGTGCTCACCGCCACCGATCTGCACGGCGCGGTCATCGACTCGGTGACGGCACGGCCTGTTGCGCACGCGCTGGTCGTCGCCAGCCGTGCACGGACTTCGATATCCAGCGTCGACGTGGGGCGGGCCCAGATCGCCGAAGTTCGCACCGACGCGCATGGCCGCTTCGAGGTGGAACTGAGAAGTCGCAGTGCAAGCGTCCTTCTGGGCGACATCACGGTCGTCGTGATGGCTGCGGATCATCTGCCTGCGGTTGTCAGTCCCGGCGCCCCGCCGCCATGGGTCGATCGCATGACAGGTAACGCGAGCGGGGACCTGATCGTGAAGCTGGCAACCTCCTCCGCGCCGATGCCCGCTGAAATCGTGGACGAGATGAAGGCTCACTTTGGCCACCTGTACGGACGAAGCCCGATTGCGTGCGCGTTGATCGAAGTGCCGCAGTACACCAACTACATGGACAGCTTCGAGGTCCTCAGGCCGGATCGAAAGCTTGCTGATCGCAAGGAAGAAGAGGGATGCGATGACTAGTGAGAGACGCCAAGACGATAACTGCTGCGAGAACTCGACGCCGCTAAACAGGGCTGCCCGTATTTGCCGGCTTTGCCTTGTTCGTTGCCGTCATGCTCGCAGTGTCTCGTCTCGCCGGATTCCTTCCCAGGGAAGGAGCAGACTGGGTGAAGAGGTGTAGAGCAGTCGATCGGCGTGGGGAAATGGCGCCTGTCTTTTCCTCGACGCAAACCGCTGGCACGGCGGCAGAAAGCCACGCGGGTGCCGATGCCAGTAGAGCTCGTTCACGGCCAAGTGCGGCCAGTCGCGAACGGCTGCTTATAGGCTCACGAAGAGAACGGCCATCCTGTGGAAACTATGCGTCGTCGCACTTTCACATCCATCCATGTATCGACTGAATCAGTCCGCTGTCCCTCGCGGAACCGCGAATGAAGGTTACATCCGGGCGTTTCCGAAGCGCGTCAAGCAACTGTTCGGAGATCCGGTGCACTACCCGGGGGACGCGGAGTGTTTGGGCAACTACATTTTTGAGTCAGATGACGGAGATGTGGTTACGCTTTACTGCATGGCCTACGACGCTCCGCACGCCACGACCAAGAAGGCGAAGGCGGAGTTCTGGAACTACAGTGCACTCGTCGAGTTGCACATCGGCGCGCGAAGCGCCGCGTCTGGGCAGGCGTTTCGCAAGTGGATTGAAGTAGAACTTGCGAAGGGCACTGCGCTGTGACGTCCATTGAGAGTCGACTGCCGGCGACGAGGGGTGACCGCCAACCGGCAGCAGGCAGCCAATCTCGGTCTTTCGCGGACGACTGCTTGATGGTTGTCGGGATGTTGAGTCGAGGAGAGGCTACTTGAAGGTGCTAGTCGAAATGCAAGGCTTGGAGTTCGACTGGTTCGCAAAGGACGCGGCTGGCAACTATGCGATGTTCGCTACAGCGGGAAGCGGTCCAGTCCCCGAGGCGGTTGCAGGTGTATGCATGCAGCATCGGGCCATCGCCGAGCGGATTCCCGTCACGGGCTGGGGCACGAGCGCTGTCTGGACGAGCTTCTCGAAAGTCGGCTTGTTTGCGTACGACTAGGACGACCGACGCCGCTGCTACGCGCGCATGGCTGTTCCAGATCGGCCCATTGATGCTGCCTTGTCGGCGCGGCTTACAGAGATGGCGCTGCCGGATCTGCCGCTGTCGTTTGGCGAAAGCCCGATCATCACAGCAACCACTGCGCCATGAGTCATGGCTCCTTGATGATCGGCAGGGATCGGCCGAGGCTGTGTGAGAACTGCGCAATAGGTGCCGCTCCACCAGCAATGTGACCCGCTGGACGCGGCTTCGCGACTCGCAGTATTTTGAGGCCACCGGAAGGCCTTCACGCAGGCCATGCAGGGGCCCAAGCGAGCCTATTGAAGGCAACAAGGGGCTCACGCCCCCATCGAACTGACCGCCTTCATCGTCTTGGCCATGCCCAGGATGCGCAGCACGCGCTTCAGGTTGTAGGCGAGCACCTGCAGGCTCATCTCGGTGCCGACGTTGCGCAGCCTGCGCGTCAGGAAGTGCGTCGAACCCATCCAGTGCTTGAGCGTTCCGAAGACGTGTTCGACGGTGCACCGGCGCAGCGTCATGGCCTCGGGTTGCCGATCGAGTCGGCGCTGCATGGCATCGAGCACCGCCTCGTGCTCCCACCTCGCGATCCGCCTGTAGTCGCTGGGCGTGCACCGCGACTTCATCGGGCACTGCGGACATGCGCTGCTCCAGTAGCGCCGGATCTGCTGGCCGTTCTCTTCTCGCGTGTACCGATAGATCGCGCGCTGGCCCGCCGGGCATTGGTACTCGTCGTCCTTGGCGATGTAGATGAAGTCGCGCTTGTCGAACCGGCCTTCGGCTTTCGCGTTCGAGGTCAGCGGCTTCGGCACGAACGGCACGATGCCCGCGTCGGCGCATCCCTTGATCTGCGGAGCATTGAAGTAGCCGCGGTCGGCGTAGGCGCGCAGCTTCGGCTTGCCCATGGCTTCGCGGGCCGCCGTCGCCATCTTCGTGAGCTGCGCCCGATCGTTGCCGATGTTGGTGACCTCGTGCGCCACGATCAGGTGGTGCTTGGTATCCACGGCAACTTGCACGTTGTAGCCCACCACGCCAGTGCCCTTGGCCTGCGACATCATCGAGCGCGAGTCCGGGTCGGTCAGCGAGAGCTGTGGCTCGGGCTGGCGCGCCAGGCGTTCTTGCAATCGATTCATGCGCCGCATCTGCTCGCGCAGCGTCTTGACCTTGTCCTTGAGCCGGTCGGTCTTGGCAACGAACTCGCCGGGCTGCGTCCGGTCCGCCGAGTCCAGCGCGTCCAGGTAGCGCTGGATGCTCTCCTCGATCTGCTTCTTGCGCGCCTCGATCTTGGCCGGTGTGAAGTTGCGGTCGCGGCTGTTGACCGCCTTGAACTTGCTGCCGTCGATCGCCACGGCGGCCTGCGAGAACAGCTTCAGGTCGCGGCACAGCTCGACGAAGCGACGGCACACGGCGCGGATGCCCTTGCCGTTGTCGCGCCTGAAGTCGGCGATCGTCTTGAAGTCCGGCGCCAGGCGCCCCGTCAGCCACATCAGCTCGACATTGCGTTGGCACTCCCGCTCCAGTCGCCGGCTCGACTGCACACGGTTGAGGTAGCCGTAGATGTAGATCCTCAGCAGCACCGCCGGGTCGTACGAGGGACGGCCTGTTGCCGCCGGCGTCGTGCCCTCGAAGCCCATCGATGCCAGATCCAGTTCCTCGACGAACGCGTCGACCACGCGAACCGCATTGTCCTCGGCAATGAACTCGTCCAGCGACTCAGGCAGCAACGTCACCTGATGCCGATCTTGCCCTTCAACGAACCTGCGCATATCGACTCCTTCTCGATATGCCTGCAAACTCTACGCAGAAGCGGCCGAACGCGGATCGGGGTTTTCACACAGCCTCGGCCAGAAGCGGTCATCGATGAGGGGCGGCTTTCAGGTAGGCTGAACGCATGCGAACCATCGTGGTTGATTGCCTCACGGTTCAGTCAGAAGCGGACTTCTGGTCGGCGTACTTGAAATCGGCCGAGCCCGACGGTTCAGGCTACTTTGGGCGCAACCTCGACGCATTCTGGGACGCCCTCAATGGTGGCCCTGGTTGGCCGGGCGAATGTGAGCTTCAGTTCACCAATACACGGCACGTGCAGGCGTTTCGCAGTGGTCATTTTCTCGAAGCGCTGCGTGACATCGCAAGCCGATCAAGCATCGTGAAGGTCACGTTCGACTGATCCCAGCGACTGCAAGCTGTACGTGGCCCAACAGCTGGCACGATGAAGCCACATCGAGAATGCGACATGCCGAACTACTCACTGATTCAGTCCACACCCAGAGTGCCTCACGGAATCTCTTGCAGGTACTTCCTGGTAGATCCCAGCCAAGCAGGACGCCGAACGCTACTGGTTGTCGCCTTTGAAGGTGAGTACCCCGACGGTTCTCGCGGCAACGCTCACGGTGCGTACGTTGCGACGGCGGCCCTTCACGGGCTTCATGCATTTGACGCGGACGGTGTAGTGCTTGATTTTCGAGGATTGACCTATCGATGGGGCAACACGCTTCTGAAAGTCTTTGAGGACATCGGGCGATTCAAGGACACGGATCTGGAACCGGGGGAACCACGATTTCCTGTCGTCGTCGTGACGTCGGAGAGGTGCCGAAGTGCCTTCTTGTCCCTGGTGACGCCCACAGGTCAACCCGCACCGGATTGGCACTTTGACGAAATCGACGAGGCCATTGAATTTGGTTTGGCCTGGATCGATCGGTGGTTTGCCTTCTGAAAAACGACGGTCGGCCGGACGCTGCTGCCGACCGGCAACAGTCGGCCACTTGCGGACTGTCGCGACTGACTGCTTTCATGCGGTGCAGTCACCTCTCTTCTCATTCCACCGCGGGCACTCATGACCGCGCACCAGCGAGGCAGAATGAGTGATGCACTTCAGCAAAGTCGGCCCCTTCCTGTCGGCCAGTCGGATCACAGGCCCGAAGCACAACATCCTGCAGCTTGAGATCGGCAGCGGCGATGGCGTGCGTACTGCAGTTGAAAGGCTTGGCGATGCTGGCGCAACTTCGCTGTCGGAAGACGGCGTAGTGTCCGCGGTGATGGAAGGACTGGCCGCCGCGAACGAGCGCTTTCAACAAAGTTGGACGATCACGCGCCTGCGCTACGCTCCGGCAGACAGTGGACCGGAAGCGACCTACGCGCACCTGGCGTTTTCGATCCTCGCCAATCTTGCTGCGGGCAGGTATGAAGGAGTTGCATCCGCGTCATCGAGCCGCAGCGGGTCAACGACATAACTCGAGAGGCTGTAGCCGGCCAGAAGCGGGTGTTCGCCAGTGACCGCTCCTGGGTACCATTGATCAGATGCAAGACCATCCGGCAAGCCTGTTCCTGAGTCCACTGCCCGTTCCGGTATGGGCTGTTGCGGCACTCTGGCTGCTCGTGCACGGCCTGTCCCTCGGACTGGCTGCCAGAACGCTCAGGCTCGCAGCAACGGAACAACACATCGTTGTCCCCGCGTCTGCGCAGCCGCAGTTGACGCGTCGATCCATCGCCATCCAAACGGTTTGCGGGATTGCGGTGTTCGTGTACTCGCAATTCGCAGGTGGCGCGCTGGCCTCGTTCTTCGCCGGAGGCTGGTTCCTCGCGGCGGCGCTGGGTGCTGC
Organism: Rhizobacter sp. P5_C2; assembly: GCF_054049715.1. Classification (NCBI taxonomy): domain Bacteria; kingdom Pseudomonadati; phylum Pseudomonadota; class Betaproteobacteria; order Burkholderiales; family Sphaerotilaceae; genus Rhizobacter; species Rhizobacter sp. P5_C2. The sequence continues at coordinate 87,579 of NZ_JBFULV010000038.1, forward strand.
GCTGAACGTGCGGAGTCTGCTTCTGCTGCGCGCACGCTCCATGCCCGGCAGCCTTCGAGGCAAGGTGGATATTTCAAACGAAGCAGCTTTGATGGAACGCGCGGCCGATCTTTGGGCAGGGGCGCTTTGGTGCCTCCTGGCAGCCATTGTTTTTCCTCAGCCCGCGCTACCGGGTGCCGCCTTCATACTTGGCAGCGGCGCCTTCAAGTTGATGCGACGCGCACGGCCGACGAGCAAATTGACGACGGCTTGAGTCCGAGTCTGCGGGTCGTCCCATAGTCCACGAGCAAAAACAACTGTGCACGAAATCAACACCCCTCCAATCAGCACCACGCGCTACAGGATGCGCGCAGCTGTTGCCACGGCGCATGCCGTGCTGCCTGCATTGCTCGCATTCTCTTCAACTGCAGGGACCTCGAGCTTCCTGGCGCTTGCGATACCGCTGTACTGGACCTGGCCGCTCTGGCTGCGCTCGTTGTATCGCGGTCGGGCGGCCTCCGATTGCGCCTACATCATCGCCATGACAGCAGGCATCCTGGCATCCATTCTGGGGTTTCCCCTCGCGGCTTTCGCAACGCTCATGGCATTTGGTGCCCGAAACTGACGAGTACTCCAGCAACTCGGACACGACTCCGACCCAGACATTGCGTGGCCGCGCGTGGGCGGCAAAACCGGTGCATCCAACGTCAGCGTTTAGTCGGCTTGCGCATGCCAGCATAGGAGGGGTGAACTACTGTAGCCGGCCACTTGCCGTCCTTGGCGAGTGGGCGGCTCCGAGGTAGTCTGCTAGCCCTTCCATCGAGCCGACGTGCCCCACCGAGCCGGGGCACGCAGCTCATGTCAAACGTTAGGTGTCACATGCGCGCGGTCGTGTCGTCCATCTTGCTTGTTTTGCTCGTATCGAATTTTCCCGCAAGTGCGGCTGAATCGCCCTTGGAAGGCACCTGGGAGGTCAAGTGGACGTGCGCGAAAGCGTTGAGCCCGAACTGCATGGCAGACTCATTCTCCCTTCGGCTCTTCATCAGGAACGGAAGGCTCTGTGGAGCGCATTCGTCGGTCGCCAAGGGTGGAAACAAGGTCGACGAACTCGGTGGCTCAGAACCTACTCTTGCCGGTCAGGTTGTTGGCAATACCGCGGCGGTCACTTTCGTCAGCTCCTTTGAAGGCAAGGGCAAAGCCACCATCAACCTGAAGGGCAGGCACCTGCAGTGGCACATCACGGAAGGCGAGGGCGAACACTGGTTGCCACCCGACGCGATCCTGCGGCGAGTTCGGAGTACCACGTGGGGAGCTCAGCTAAAGTGTGGCTGACCAACGTGACGCCTAACCGTTCCATCGAGCGGACAGTTTCCTGAGCCTTGCCCAGCCTAAGCCAACTTCCGCTATGGGTCGACCAGGGCCTCTCGGCTGCAGATCGAAGGGCTGTAGCCGGCCACTTCCGGTCGCTCGCGATGGGTCGCTTTCATGCGGACCCTCCTGACACATAATCGTCGCATGACATCCCCCGGATTCATTCAGGCTTCATGAACCTGCTGGCCGTGCTCTTTGACCTCGATGACACGCTGCACGACAAGTCAGCAACACTGCGCATAGTCGCTGCCAAGCAGCACCTCATGGGAGGGCTTTCGTCCTTGGGTATTCATGAGAGTGATTGGGAGTCGCACTACGTCGAGCTGAACAAGCTTCGCATTGAAAAGACCGAGGTCTTCGCACGTCTTCGGGATCGGTTCTCACTCTCTTCGGACCTTGCCGCGGCACTGCTCACCGATTTCGACAACAACCTGGGAGCGAGCGCTCAGCCGCATGCAGGTGCGCTGGACCTCGTCAGCGCGTGCAAGTCACACGGCATCAAAGTCGGCCTTGTCACCAACGGACGCGACGCGTTTCAGCGAAGCAAAATTGCCGGCATGGGTATCTCCGAGAACGTCGATGCCGTCGTGACCTCAGGTGGCCTGGGGATCAAGAAGCCTGATCTGCGAATCTTTCGCGCCTGCCTTCGAATGCTCGATGTCGAGCCCCACACCGCTGCATTCGTCGGAGACGACTTCGACGCCGACATGCGACCCGCCCTGGAGCTGGGGATGCAAGCCATCTGGAAATCTGCCTCCTATTCGGCGCGAGTCGCGTTCAGCAGCGACAACCTCCATGAAATCCGGGCGTTCTTGCTGCCGACGGTCTAGTGTAGTGCGCTCGAATTAGGGGAACTTAATTTCTGAAGCAAACTCCATCCTCGACGGGAGGTTGGAAGCATGCGAGTCGCGGC
>NZ_JBFULV010000039.1:0-57798 GCF_054049715.1 Rhizobacter sp. P5_C2
ACCAAGCCGGGCACCTGCTGGGCGAGTACGACCGCAACGGTGCGGCGCTGCGCGAATACGTGTGGCTGCGCGACACGCCGATGGCGATGTTCATGCCCGACCCGGCGAACCCGAGTGGCGAGCCGCTGGTGTACTTCATCCACAGCGACCACCTGAACACGCCGCGGGTGGTGGTGGACCGCAACAACCAGGTGCGCTGGCGCTGGCTGGCCGAGCCGTTCGGCACGAGCGCGCCGGAGACCAACCCGAGCGGGCTGGGGGTCTTTACGCAGAACCTGCGGTTCCCGGGGCAGTATGCGGATCAGGAGTCGGGGCTGTTCTACAACTACCACCGCTACTACGTGGCTGAGGGTGGGCAGTACATGCAAAGCGATCCGATCGGGTTGGCGGGTGGGAGTCTGACGACGTATGGGTATGTCGGGGGGAATCCGCTAAGTTTCGTGGACGCCCAAGGACTTCAACTCGCGCCAAGTCCTTTCGGCCCGGTGCCGATTCCTCTTCCTGGTCTGCCAACGCAAAGTGTTATAGATCCTGGAAGATATGATCCTGTTCAAGATAGATATATTCCTGGCACTGGATCACAGCCGAACACCCAAGAATGTTGCACAGCATACGAAGATGTCTATGAAGCAAACGATGGAAAGCATGGTGATATTCCACGTGGAGATATCTCCGCTGAACCTGCGAATCCAACCCTCGCGTTGACACATTCTGTCGGCGCAGGGCGGTCTCGAATTGGCTACGACGGCTTGGCTGGTCAGATCGTGGTCTTTCGCCTAACAAGAACAGACGAACAAAAGTGCATCAAGTATTGGCACGGATATGTCGTGTACCAACGTGACTTGACTCCGCAACAATGGAAGGCAGGGCGTGATGCAGGCTTTCCCAATTGGCCAAGGAAACCAAAATGACGAATATAGTTTTTTTATATCAAGTATCAATTGCTGACCTGAGGCTGCAGTTCAAGCTCAATGTACAGGAATCGATCAATAAGACGCTTCAGTTCGGGCGAGGAGATCCGAGTTACGTGTTTGCAGTTGTTGAGATTTGGCTGGTACAGGGTGAATCTGCCAATCTGGTTATTCCGGCGACAAATCCTGGAAACTTCATAGAAGATCTGAATGAAATTCAGAAGCGAATCGCTCGGCCACCAGCCCTCCCTGCTTTGATACCTGAAGTTGCTCCAGGCAGGTGGTCCGACTGGATGGCAGGATACTGGTGGAGATTGAAAGAGGATTGCAGCCTCCCAGATGATGAGGTCGAGTATGAGAGGGCAATTGTTTTGTCCCTCTTGGACAGCAGGGTTGGCCAAGTCGCCATCTATTCTTATGGGAGTGAATCAATTATTGAGATATCAACTCAATCTGATGAGGATTCTCACAGGGATGGCGCTTGGGCAGTGTTTGATCCGATCGCGCTTGGTGCGGACATTTCCCATGTTAAGAACAAAATAATTAGTGATGTTCAACTTGCTGCAAAGGTGCGGAAGGGCTAATCCAGCAACTCCCGCGACCGCTCGCCAGCAGCCGGTCGAGTTCTGCGTTCAGCCGATTGCCACCGCTGCCGGCGTGCCAGCCGGCCCGAACACCCCGAATGGCGAGCCCGCGTTGGCCTGCGGATACCCGCTGCGGGACCTGTGCTACGACGAGACGAGCCGCATCGTGCGGCTTCGCGCACCTGAGCGCGGACGGCATGGCGCAGCCTGCGCTGGACCAAGCGCTCAGCTGCGACCAGAACGATCGGATCACCAGCATCACGACGAACGCGGCGAGTGGGTCGATCAAGCACGCCTGGGTGGGTCATCTCAAGCAAAGCCAATGATTCGGCGGTTCGATGTAGCCCGCCAGCCGATTCCTACGCGCTCGGGATTCACGGCATGACAACGATCCCACCTCAGCAGTCTCGCATCTGAATTGGATTTCAAGCCGATCGATGCGACCGCCGACGGTTTCAAAGCTGAGAAGCAGAGCGCCTGTTCATCAAGCGCACGCCCTCGGGGTTTTCGATAGCCGCCGCTCGTCTGCATACTTTCTGCACCATCGATTCAGACACTCGATCTTCTCCACAACCACCAGGGAGCAGAACGATGTCATCGCATGAACCCCCCGAAGAGGAACTCCGCGGACCCTCCGGATTGACGGTGCTGGAACTGGGCGAACTGCTCCCGCTGCTGGAGCCGCTCCCGGTTCGGGATCCCGAGCCCGAACCGCCGCCGACCTTGTGGCTCGTGATTCCCAAGCTGCTGTTCAGCATCGTCTTCGGCGTTCTCGCCGCGATGCATGCCGGCATCTTCTTTTATCGCGATGAGGAACCCTTCAACCAGCTCTACTGCCTGGGCCTCGTCAACAGTTCCGGCATCTTCGCCATCGCGGCGGTGCTCTGCGCACTGGCCGGCGCCGGGCTGCTGTCGAAGCTCAAGCAGGCGTGGCGCGATCGTCGCGAAGGCCGCCTCGACAGCCACCACGACAGCGCCGCGCCGTTCAGGTCACCGGGGCCGGGTTGAACAGCACCAGCGCGTTGTGAAGCTTCCAGCGCTCGGCCCATGTTTTCGTGCGGCCGCTGGCCACGTCGAGCATCAGGCGGAACAGCTCCCAGCCCACGTCCTCGATCGTCGCGTCGCCGTCGGCGATGCGCCCGGCGTTGACGTCCATCAGGTCATGCCAGCGCCGCGCCAGGTCGCTGCGGGTCGCCACCTTGATCACCGGGCACTCCGCCAGCCCATACGGCGTGCCGCGGCCGGTCGTGAAGATGTGCAGGTTCATGCCGGCCGCCAGTTGCAGCGTGCCGCAGATGAAGTCGCTGGCCGGCGTGGCTGCGTAGGTCAGGCCCTTGGTCGCCAGCTTCTCGCCCGGTGACAGCACGCCGGTGATCGGCGCACTGCCGCTCTTGACGATCGAGCCCATCGCCTTCTCGACGATGTTCGACAGCCCGCCCTTCTTGTTGCCCGGCGTCGTGTTCGCGCTGCGATCGACCCGGCCCTTCTGCAGGTAGGCGTCGTACCAGGCCATCTCGCGCACCATCGCCTCGGCGATCTCGGGGGTCGAGGCGCGCGCAGTGAGCTGGGCAATGCCGTCGCGCACCTCGGTGGTCTCCGAAAACATCACGCTGGCGCCGGCGCGCACCAGCAGGTCGGTGGCGAAGCCCACCGCCGGGTTCGCGGTGACGCCGCTGAACGCATCGCTGCCGCCGCACTGCACGCCCACCACCAGCTCGCTGGCCGGGCAGGTCTCGCGGCGGCGGCGGTCCAGCCGCTCCAGGTGCGCGCGCGCGGTTGTCATGATCGAGTCGATCATCGACATGAAGCCGACGTGCGCATCGGCCTGCAGGCACACGACGTCCAGCGCCTCGGGTCCGGTCACGGCCCCGCGCTCGTCGCGGATCGAGATCGTGCCCGGCGGCAGCAGCCGCTCGGGCTGCAGCTTCTCGCAGCCCAGGCTCACCACCATCACCTCGCCACCGAAGTTCGGGTTCAGGCTGATGTTGCGCAGCGTGCGGATCGGGATGATCGCGTCGGGCGCGTCGATCGCCACGCCGCAGCCATAGGTGTGCTCCAGCCCGACCACGTCGTCGACGTTCGGGTAGCGCGGCAGCAGCTCGGCCTTGATGCGCTGCACCGCGAAATCGACGACGCCGGCCACGCACTGCACCGTCGTCGTGATCGCGAGGATGTTGCGCGTGCCGACCGAGCCGTCGGCATTGCGGAAGCCCTCGAAGGTGTAGCCGGCCAGCGGCGGCATCGGCGGCGCGGCCCGCGTGGCCATCGGCAGGCCGGTGAGTTCGCGGGCCTCGGGCATCTGCAGCAGCCGCTCGTGCACCCAGCTGCCGGCCGGGATGTCCTTGGCCGCCAGGCCGATGCTCACGTGGTAGCGCAGCACCGGCGAGCCGGCCGGCAGGTCGACCAGCGCCACCTTGTGGCCCTGCGGCACCGCATCGCGCAGCACCAGGCCGTCGGCCAGCACGGTGCCGGCCGGCAACCCGCCATCGTTGGCGACGATCGCGACGTTGTCGAGATCGTGCATCTTGATCGTCAGGGGTTTCTTCACCTCGGCCATGCTGCTCACCTGTTGCGCAACGTCAGGGCTTGACGTTCCCGTCCTTGACGATCTTCGCCCACTTCACCAGTTCGTTGTGGCCGAAGGTCGCGAACTGTTCCGGCGTGTTGGGGCTGTACTGCAGGCCCAGCCCTTCCATCTTCGCCTTCACGTCGGGCATCGAGATGATCTTCGCGACCTCGGCGTTCATGCGCTTGACGATCGCCGGCGGCGTGCCGGCCGGCGCATAGAAGGCCTGCCAGCTGGCCACGTCGAAGCCCGGCACGCCGGCCTCCTGCAGCGTCGGCACGTCGGGCATCGCGATGCTGCGCTTGGCGGACGTCACCGCCAGCGCGCGCACCTTGCCGCTCTGCACGAAGGGCAGCGCCACCGTCACCGTCTCGAAGCTCATCGGGATCTGGTTGCCGATCACGTCCTGGATGGCCGGCGCGCTGCCCTTGTACGGCACGTGCGTCAGCTCGGCGCCGGTCAGCAGCTTGAAGGTCTCGCCCGACATGTGCTGCGAGCTGCCCTGGCCGGACGACGCGAAGGCGATGTCGCCCGGCTTGGCCTTGGCCGCCGCGATCAGCTCCTTGACGGTCTTGTACGGCGCCTCGGTGCCGACCAGCAGCACGTTGGAGATGCTGCCCAGCAGGATCACCGGCGCGAAGTCCTTGGCCGCGTCGTACGGCATCTTCGGCTGCAGCACCGGGTTGATCGCGTGGCTGGCGATGGTGCCGAGCAGGAAGGTGTAGCCGTCGGGTGCCGACTTGGCGACCGAGTCGGCGCCGATCACGCCGCCGGCACCAGCCTTGTTCTCGACCAGCACCGTCTGCTTCAGCTCGACCTGCAGCTTGTCGGCCAGCAGGCGCGCGAGGATGTCGGAGGTGCCGCCGGCCGCGAACGGCACGACGATGCGCACCGGCTTCTCGGGCCAGGCCGGCGCGGCCTGCACGCCCAGGCTGGTGCCTGCGGCGGCGGCTGCGAGTGCAAGAAGGGTTCGGCGAATGATCATGGAATGTCTCCTGGAATGGTCTCGGAACGAAAGTCTCGTGTCGCCGATCAGCGCAGCACCACGCCCGGCAGCCACAGCGAGAACGCCGGCACGTAGGTGACCAGCATCAGCGCGGCGATCAGCGCGCCGTAGAACGGCCAGATCGTCTTCATCACGGTGCCGACCGACACGCCGCCGATCGCGCAGCCGACGAACTGGGTCGTGCCCACCGGCGGCGTGTTCAGCCCGAGCGCGCAGTTGATCAGGATCACCATGCCGAACTGGATCTCGCTCATGCCGTAGTGCTGGCAGATCGGCAGGAAGATCGGCGTGCACACCAGGATGGTGGCGGCCATGTCGAGGAAGGTGCCCAGCAGGAACAGGATGATGTTGACCAGCAGGAAGATCACCCACGGGCTGGACGTCACCGCCGACAGCGCCTGGCCGGTCAGCGCGGGCACCTCGTACAGGCTGATGATGTAGCCGAACGAGGCCGAGATGCCGATCAGCAGCAGCACGACGCCGGTCGTCTTCACCGCCTTCGCGGCCGCCTTCAGGAACTGCTCCCACTTCAGCGAGCGGTACACCACCACGCTGAGGATCAGCGAGTACAGCACCGCCACCGCCGCCGATTCGGTCGCGGTGAACACGCCCGACAGGATGCCGCCGAGGATCAGCACGACGACGAACAGCCCCGGCAGCGAGGCCGCGAAGGTGCGCGCCACGATGCTCCAGCCGGGGAAGGTGCCGGCCGGGTAGCCGCGCTTCACCGCCACCAGGTAGGCCGCGGCCAGGTTGCACAAGGTGAGCACCAGCGCCGGGATCAGGCCCGCGAGGATCAGCTTGGCGATCGACACCTTGCCGCCGGCGGCCAGCGTGTAGATGATCATGTTGTGGCTGGTCGGCATCAGCGCGCCGACCAGTGCCGCATGGGTCGTCACGTTGACCGCGTAGTCGGCGTGATAGCCCTGCTTCTTCATCATCGGGATCATCACCGCGCCCATCGCCGACACGTCGGCCACCGGCGAGCCGGAGACGCCGCCGAACAGCGTGCAGGCCACCACGTTCGACATGCCCAGCCCGCCGCGGATGTGGCCGACCGCCGCGTTCGCGAAGTTGACGATCTTGTCGGCGATGCCGCCGTACAGCATCAGCTCGCCGGCGAAGATGAAGAACGGGATCGCGAGGAACGAGAACACGTTCATGCCCGAGGTCATCTGCTGGAAGATGACCGCCATCGGCAGCCCTTCGTACAGGATGGTCGCGAGCGCCGACAGCCCGATCGAGAACGCCACCGGGACGCCGAGGATCAGCAGCCCGAAGAACGTGATGCAGAGAATGGTCAGTGCCATGCGGGTTCAACCTCGGTGCCACGCAGCAGTGCCACGATGTGTTCGATGGAGAAAAGAATGATCAGCACGCCGGCCGCGATGAAGGGCACGTAGCGCCAGGCTTCGGAGATGCCGAGCGTCGGGATCTTGTAGTCGCCCACCGAGTCGAACATCAGCGCGCAGTTCCAGGCCATCAGGGCCCCGAACAGCAGGGTCAGCAGGTGGATCAGGATCTCGGTCGGCAGCTTCGCCTTCTCGGGCAGCAGGAAGCCGAGCAGCTCCATGCCGATGTGGCCGGCGTCGCGCACGCCGACGGCGCAGCCGAGCATGGTCACGTAGAGCACCAGCACCAGCGCCAGGCTCTCGGCCCAGGTGGGCGTGCTGTTGAGCACATAGCGGCCGAACACCTGGTAGAGCACCGCCGCGAGCAGCAGCACCAGGCCGGCCACGCCGAGCCGCAGGCAGGCCTTGGCGACGGCTGCGCAGAATTTCGTGTACATCGGGGATTCCTTCACCGCGGCGGCACGGGCCGCCGCGGTGGGTTCAGTGGAGAACGATCGTCGGCGGAATTACTTCGTGTCCTGGATGCGCTTGACCAGGTCGCGCAGCTTCGGGTCGGCCAGGAACTTGTCGTACACCGGCTTCATCGCGGCCTGGAACGAGGTCTTGTCGACCTCGATGATTTGCGCGCCGGCGGCCTTCACGGTGGCCAGCGACTTCTCTTCGCGCTCGTCCCACAGCTTGCGCATGAACGGCACCGATTCCTTCGCGGCCTGGCGGATCGCCTTCTGGTCGTCCGGGCTCAGCGCGTCGAACACGCGCTTCGAGAACAGCAGCACCTCGGGCGCCATCGAATGCTCGGTCTTCGAGTAGTACTTGGCCACCTCGAACTGGCGCGAGCTCTCGTACGACGGGAAGTTGTTCTCGGCGCCGTCGACCAGGCCGGTCTTCAGCGCGGTGTAGACCTCGCCGAAGGGCATCGGCGTCGCGTTCGCGCCCATCGCCTCGAGCAACGCGACCCACAGGTCGGATTGCTGCACGCGGATCTTCAGGCCCTTGGCATCGGCCAGCGTCTTGATCGGCTTCTTCACCGTGTACATCGAGCGCGCGCCGCTGTCGTAGTAGGCCAGGCCGATGAAGCCCTGCGCTTCGCAGCTCTTCAGGATCTCCTCGCCGATCGGGCCGTCGAGCACCGCGCGCATGTGTTCCTTCGAGCGGAACAGGAAGGGCATCGTCGGCACCACGGTGGCCGGGCAGATGTTGTTCATCGGCGCGATGTTGACGCGCGTCATCGGGATCGCGCCGATCTTGGTCTGCTCGATGGTGTCCTTCTCGGCGCCGAGCGAGCCGTTGTTGAACACCTTGATGCTGTGCTTGCCGTTGGTCAGCTTCGACAGCGTCTCGCCCATGTGCTTGACGGCCAGCACGGTCGGGTAGTCGTCGGGGTGGATGTCGGTCGAGCGGAACTCGGTGGCCTGCGCCGTGCCGAGCGCGGCCAGCGCCATCACGGCGGCCAGGGTGCGGATCTTGTGGGTCATGGTCTTGTCTCCGGGGTGGATGGGTCTAGCGAAATCGTCAGGAAGCGAAGGCAGTCTCGGGCAGGCCGGCCACGCCGGGCTCGGCGACGAATACCGAACCGTCGAGGGCGTCGTCGGCTGCGGTCGGCAGCCGGATCGACGTGATGAACAGCTGGCGCAGCTGCGGGCCGCCGAAGGCGCACATCGACGGCTTGGGCACCGGCACGGTCAGCGAGCGGTCGAGCCGGCCGTCGGGCGTGAAGCGGTGCACCAGGCCGGCGTCGTTGGCGCAGATCCAGTAGCCGCCGTCGGCATCGACCGCGGCGCCGTCCGGGCGGCCCGGGTGGCGGTTCATGTCGACGAACTCGCGGCGGTCGGTGGGCGTGCCGTCGGCGTCCAGGTCGAAGGCCCAGATGCGGCGCACGCTCGGGTGCGAGTCCGACAGGTACATCACCTCGCCGCGCGGGCTGAACGCGAGGCCGTTTCCGGTGATCAGGCCCGATACCAGCGGTGCCGACAGGCCGTTGCCGTCGAGCCGGAACAGCGCGCCGAACGGCGACGCGAGCGACATGTCGCGCACCATCGTGCTGGACCAGAAGCGGCCCTGGCGGTCGCAGCGGCCGTCGTTGAAGCGCATGCCGTCGCGCGGGTGCGTGATGCTGCACAGGCGCGTCGAGGTGAGCCCTGCCGCAGACAGGCGCAGGTGGAACACGCCGCTCTCCATCGCCGCCACCAGCCCGCCCTGCGCATGCAGCGCGATGCAGGCCACGCGCTCGGCGCAGGCCCAGCTCTCGACGCGGCGCGTGGCGTGGTCGAAGCGGCGCACCTGGCGGCCTTCGATGTCGACCCAGTACAGCGCCTGCTCGGCCACCGACCACAGCGGGCTTTCGCCGACCTGGTCGCGCGAGGCGTCGAGCTTGTCCATGCGCATCGCCGTGGTCATTCGAACGGGCCGGTGCGCACGAAGGCGCCGCCCTGGTAGAGCACGGCCGGGTCGTTGTAGTCGAGCGGCGGCTGCCGCGCCTCGACCGCGGCGCGGAACGGCTCGGAGCTGTCCTGCGGCACGTAGCCGAGGTGTTTGGCTTTCGTGTTGTCCCACCACTGCGTGCGGTTGTTCGACATGCCGTAGACGACGCTGTAGCCGACCAGCGGCGCCGTCAGGCACGACATCACCAGCCGCTCCAGGTCGTCGAAGCTCATCCAGGTGGCCAGCATGCGGCGGTCCTTCGGCTCGGCGAACGACGAGCCGATGCGCAGGCAGGCGGTCTCGATGCCGTGGCGGTCGAAGTAGAAGCGCGCGAGGTTCTCGCCGAAGGCCTTGCTGAGGCCGTACAGGCCATCGGGGCGCGGCAGCGCGTTGGTGTCGAGCACCTCGTCCTGGCGGTAGAAGCCGGTCACGTGGTTCGAGCTCGCGAACAGCACGCGCTTCACGCCGTGCTTGCGCGCCGCTTCATAGAGGTTGTAGGTGCCGACGATGTTGGCCTGCAGGATCGGATCGAACGCCGCCTCGACCGACACGCCGCCCAGGTGCACGACGGCGTCGACGCCTTCCAGCAGTTGGTGGACGGCGGCGCCGTCCTGCAGCGGGACCTGGCTCAGCTCCTCGCCGGCGGCGGCGCTGCCGAGGTCGGCGAGGTCGGACAGGCGCAGCACGTCGCAATAGGCCTTCAGGCGTGGCCGCAGCACGCGGCCGAGGCCGCCGGCAGCGCCGGTCAGCAGCAGGCGCTTGAAGCGCAGGGAGGTGGTGGAGGTCGGCGGGGTCGTCATCGAAGGCATCTTTCACGGCCGACCGCGGGTCTTCGCTGTCGGCAACACGTACGTCATCAGTTGTCGTACAACATGCCCAATGATTCGTGACGGACAGGGGCTTGTCAAGCCGACGGGATGAGGGTAATCCCGAGGCTGGCGCGCCGCGCCCGGTAGCCAAACGGTGTCGTCGACGACGTACATTGTTGTACGACGACGAACTGCCTTTGTCGACCCGCGGAAGCCCGCGGAACGCCGAGGGGCGCGTGTCGTACAGTGAAAGCCCTTTCAACGACCCTGTCATGAGCCGTTCGATGCACGTTCCGTCTTCTCCCGCTGCGACCGACCTGCCGCGCCGCCGGCCGCGCAGCCTGGCCATCGGCCTGGTCGAGACGCTGAGCGCGCGCATCCGCGACAACGTGATGCGATCGGGCGACAAGCTGCCCACCGAGGCCGCGATCATGGACGAGTTCGGCGTCAGCCGCACCGTGGTGCGCGAGGCGCTGTCGAAGCTGCAGGCCGGCGGGCTGGTCGAGACGCGGCATGGGGTCGGCACCTTCGTCGTCGGCGCTGGCGGCACGCTGAATTTCCGCATCGATCCCGAGCAGATCGCCACCGCCCGCGAGGTGATCGCGGTGCTCGACCTGCGCATCGGGCTCGAGGTCGAGGCGGCGGGGCTCGCCGCGGTGCGCCGCACCGACGCCAACATCGAGGTGATGCGCGGCGCGCTGGGCGCGTTCTCGTCGGCCATCGAGCACGATGGCGATGCCATCGCGCCCGACTTCCAGCTCCACATGGAGATCGCGCGGGCCACGCAGAACGTGCACTTCGTCGAGCTGATGACCTACCTGGGCACGATGATCATTCCGCGCGCCCGGCTCAACACCGCGAAGGTCGCCGGCGAGGGCCGGCGCGAATACCTGCAGCGCGTGAACGTCGAACACGAAAGCATCGTCAACGCGATCGCCGGGCACGACCCGGAGGCGGCCCGCGCCGCGATGCGCACGCACCTGGCCAACAGCCGCGAGCGCCTGCGCCGGGCCGACGGCGGCCCCACGCCCTAGAAGCACGGCGGGTCGGCCCTCTTGAATCTGCGCGGCCCATGTTGTACGATGACTGACAACCTGATCCGATCGCCAGAACTTCATTGGAGACGCGCATGTCACCCCAGGAACTCAAAACCACCATTTCGTCCGGCCTGCTGTCCTTCCCGGTGACGGACTTCGATGCCGAGGGCAACTTCAAGCCGTCGACCTATGCGAAGCGGCTCGAGTGGCTGGCGCCCTATGGCGCGACCGCGCTGTTCGCGGCCGGCGGCACCGGCGAGTTCTTCTCGCTGGTCGGCGAGGAATACGGCCAGGTCATCAAGGTGGCGGTCGACACCTGCAAGCACAGCGTGCCGATCATCGCCGGCGTCGGCGGCCCGACCCGCCAGGCGATCGCGATGGCGCAAGAGGCCGAGCGCCTGGGCGCCAAGGGCCTGCTGCTGCTGCCGCACTACCTGACCGAAGCCGGGCAGGCCGGGCTGGTCGCGCACGTCGAGGCGGTGTGCAAGTCGGTGAAGATCGGCGTGATCGTCTACAACCGCGCGGTGTGCAAGCTCAGCGCGGCCAGCCTGCAGCAGTTGGCCGACCGCTGCCCGAACCTGGTGGGCTTCAAGGACGGCGTAGGCGAGATCGAGGCGATGGTGACGGTGCGCCAGAAGCTGGGCGATCGTTTCGCCTACCTCGGCGGCCTGCCGACCGCGGAGGTCTATGCCGCGGCCTACAAGGCGCTGGGCGTGCCGGTGTACTCGTCGGCGGTGTTCAATTTCGTGCCGAAGACCGCGATGGATTTCTACCGCGCCGTCGCGGCCGACGACCGGGCGACGCAGAGCCGCCTGATCGACGACTTCTTCCTGCCGTATCTCGACATCCGCAACCGCCAGCAGGGCTACGCGGTCAGCATCATCAAGGCCGGCGCGACGCTGGTCGGCCACCCGGCCGGGCCGGTGCGACCGCCGCTGACGGACCTGACCGGTGAAGAAGTCGAGATGCTGTCCGCGCTGATCAAGCGCCTCGGCCCGCAGTAAGGAGCACGCGATGAGCGAACACCTGAACTACATCAACGGCGCCTGGGTCGCCGGTTCGCGCTTCGTGCCGAACATCAACCCGTCGGACCTTGCCGACACCGTCGGCCTGTTCGCGAGCGCAACCGCCGCGCAGGTCGATGAAGCGGTGCAGGCCGCGCGCGCCGCGGCGCCCGCCTGGGCACTCTTCAACGTGCAGGCCCGCGCCGACGCGCTCGACCGCATCGGCAACGAGATCCTCGCGCGCCGCGAAGAACTCGGCACGCTGCTCGCACGCGAGGAAGGCAAGACCAAGCCGGAAGGCATCGGCGAAGCCGCGCGTGCCGGCAACATCTTCAAGTTCTTCGCCGGCGAATGCCTGCGCACGCCGGGCGAGCTGCTGCCGTCGGTGCGGCCGAACATCGGCATCGAGATCACGCGCGAGCCGGTCGGTGTGGTCGGCATCATCAGCCCGTGGAATTTCCCGATCGCGATCCCCGCGTGGAAGATCGCGCCGGCGCTCGCGTTCGGCAACTGCGTGGTGTTCAAGCCCGCCGACCTGGTGCCGGGCTCGGCCTGGGCGCTGGCCGAGATCATCACGCGCGCCGGGCTGCCGGCGGGCGTGTTCAACCTGGTGATGGGCGCCGGCCGCGAGGTCGGGCAGGCCATCGTCGACCACCCGGGCATCGATGCGATCAGCTTCACCGGTTCGCAGAACGTGGGCAAGCAGGTCGCGCAGGCCGCGGTTGCGCGCGGCGCGAAGGTGCAGCTCGAGATGGGCGGCAAGAACCCGCAGATCGTGCTCGACGACGCCGACCTGAAGCAGGCGGTGGAGCTGTGCGCGCAGAGCGCGTTCTTCTCGACCGGGCAGCGCTGCACGGCGTCGAGCCGGCTGATCGTGACCGCCGGCATCCACGACCGCTTCGTCGAGGCGCTGGCCGAACGTATGCGTGGCCTGAAGGTCGGCCATGCGCTGGGCGCCGGCATCGACATCGGCCCGGTGGTCTCGAAGGCGCAGCTCGAGCAGGACGAGCGCTACATCGAGCTCGGCCAGGCCGAGGGCGCGCGCCTGCTGGCGGGCGGCCAGCGGGTGAAGGCCGAGACCGACGGCTTCTTCCTCGCGCCGGCGCTGATCGTCGATTCGACGCAAGCCATGACGATCAACCGCGAGGAGATCTTCGGCCCGGTGGCGTCGGTGATCCGCGTGAAGGACTATGACGAGGCGCTCGCGGTGAGCAACGACACGCCGTTCGGCCTGTCGGCCGGCATCGCGACCAGCTCGCTGAAGTACGCGACGCATTTCAAGCGCCACGCGCAGGTCGGCATGGTGATGGTCAACCTGCCGACCGCCGGCGTCGACTACCACGTGCCGTTCGGCGGCCGCAAGGGATCGAGCTACGGCCCGCGCGAGCAGGGCAGCTACGCCCGCGAGTTCTACACCATCGTGAAGACGGCCTACACCGGCGTCTGACCGGGCGGGAGCATGCGCACCGGGAGGTGACGCATGTTCCCTTGCCGCCGCTGCTGGCGGTGTCGACATCCCCGCATGCCCCGGTGCCTCAGCACCGCGAGGGCTGCGTGGAGGTCGAGAGATGGAACTGCTCAGATTGGTGCAATCCCAGGTCCGCCTGGGGGCCCCGCTGCCCTGGGGCGTGCGGGACGAGGCCGGCGTGCTGCTGCTGGCCCGCGGCCATGTGGTGGTCGACGACGATCAGGTGCAGGCGCTGCTGCGGCGTGGCGCCTGTGTCGACCTGAGAGAGGTCAAGGCCGCGGCACGCGCGGCGCAACCCCGGGATGCACGGCCGCCCAACCTGTTCGACCAGTGGGAAAAGACGCTGTGGCGGCTCGACCTGCTGCTGAAAAGCCTGGCCGACCGGGGCTTTCCGGCGCGCATCGACGAGTTCGCGGCGAGTCTTGTCGCGTTGATCGAGCGCGACCCCGACATCGGCATCTTCCTGTCGGTGCGCAAGGACAGGCCGCGCATGATGCTGTACGGCCTCACGCACTCGCTGCACACCGCGCTGCTGTGCTGCCTGATGGCGCGCCGCCTCGGCTGGAGCGCCGCGCGCACGCAGAGCCTCGTGAAGGCGGCGCTGACGATGAACATCGCGATGCTCGACCTGCAGGGCCGCCTGGCTGCCCAGGGCGTGCCGGCGATGCCGCCGCAGCTGGAGCTGGTGACGCAGCACCCGCAGCAGGCGGTCGAGCTGCTGGAAGCGGCCGGCATTGACGATGCCGAGTGGCTGCAGGCGGTGGCCGAGCACCATGAATGCCCGGGTGGGCGCGGCTACCCGGGCGGGTTGCGCGACCCGTGCGAGATGGCGTGGGCCTTGCGGCTGGCCGATGTCTTCATGGCGCGCATCTCGCCACGTGGAAGCCGACCCGCCATCAGCGCGCAGGAGGCCGCACGCCATGTGTTCCGCGAAGACGGCGGCGGCCCGCTCGCGATGGCCATCATCAAGGAGCTGGGCATCTATCCGCCGGGCGAGTTCGTGCAGCTGAAGAGCGGCGAGCGCGCGGTGGTGGTGCGGCGCGGCGACAGCGCCAGCACGCCGATCGCCGCCAGCATCACCGACCGCAGCGGCATGCCGGTGGTGCACACGACGCGGCGCGACACCGCGTGCCAGGAATTCGCGATCGTCGCGGCGCTGCCCGACAAGTCGCTCGCGGCGCGGCTGCTGCCGGAGCGGCTGTACGGGCTGCCGGCCTGATCAGGCCTTCTTGCCCTGGTTGGCGACGGCAGCTGCAGCGGCCGCTGCGGCCGCGGCATCCCCCAGGTAGTAGCTCTTGATCGGCTTCAGGTTCTCGTCGAGTTCATAGACGAGCGGGATGCCGTTCGGGATGTTGACGCCGACGATGTCGGCGTCGGCGATGCCGTCGAGGTACTTCACCAGCGCGCGGATGCTGTTGCCGTGCGCAGCGATCACGATGCGCTTGCCCGCCTTGATGGCCGGCGCGATGCTGTCGTTCCAGAACGGCAGCACGCGCGTGACAGTGTCCTTCAGGCATTCGGTCAGCGGCACATCTTCGGGGCGCAGCTTCGCGTAGCGGATGTCCTGGCGCTGGCCGCGCGGGTCGCCGGCATCGAGCGCCGGCGGCGGCGTGTCGTAGCTGCGGCGCCAGATCAGCACCTGTTCGTCGCCGTACTGCTTGGCCATGTCGGCCTTGTTGAGCCCCTGCAGCGAACCGTAGTGGCGCTCGTTCAGGCGCCAGCTGTGCACCACCGGCAGCCAGGTGCGGTCCATCTGGTCGAGCGTGTGCCACAGCGTCCAGACCGCGCGCTTCAGCACCGAGGTATAGGCCACGTCGAAGTCGTAGCCCTCGGCCTTCAGCAGCCGGCCGGCCTGCTTGGCCTGCTCGACGCCGGTCGGCGTCAGATCGACGTCGGTCCAGCCGGTGAAGCGGTTTTCCAGGTTCCAGGTCGATTCGCCGTGGCGGATCAGCACGAGTTTGTACATGGCAGGCAGTGGTTGTGGGGCGGGCGGGGTGCGGCCCCGGGGAGGCGGACCGCCGAATTCTATAATTCGCGTTTGCTTCCAACCCTTGGGCCTCGCCTGTGAAATTCCTTCTCGACAATTGGTATCTGTTCGCGGTGGCCCTGGTGTCCGGCGGTTTGCTGCTGTGGCCCGCGGTTCGGCGCGGCACGCAGGGCGGGGCGCTGTCCACCGTCGACGCGGTGCACCTGATCAACCGTGAAAAGGGCGTGCTGATCGACGTCAGCGAGCCCGCGGAGTTCGCCGCCGGCCACCCCGCCGGCGCGAAGAACGTGCCGCTGGCACAGATCGAGACCTCGAACGCGCTGCCCAAGAACAAGGCCTTGCCCCTCGTGGTGGTGTGCGCGAGCGGCGCACGCGCCACCCGCGCGATCGGTATCCTTCGCAAGGCAGGCTACGAGAACGCCCGCGCACTGGCCGGTGGCCTGAAGGCGTGGCGCGAAGCGAGCCTGCCGGTCGAGAAATCGGCCTGAGGTCGACCTGAGGGATCCAGGGCCTGTGCCACGCGGGCCCGTCGTTGGAGCGAAGCGATGCAAGCCGTGAAGATGTACACCTCGATGGTGTGCCCCTACTGCCACCGCGCGAAGCAGCTGCTGAAGTCGCGCGGCGTCGACCAGATCGACGAAGTGCGCGTCGACCTGCAGCCCGGGCTGCGCGACGAGATGATCGAGCGCACCGGGCGCCGCACCGTGCCGCAGATCTTCATCGGCAGCACGCACGTCGGCGGCTGCGACGACCTGATCGCGCTCGACCAGCGCGGCGGCCTGACGCCGCTGCTGTCCGCCGCCGCCTGACACACCAGGCGTTTCAATTCGCCCTGGCGCCTCGGACATAATCCGCGCCGCAGCCCGCACATCCCGCTCGCGGGCTTTTTTCACTCGTCTTCGTCAATCGCGAGAGCACCATGTCCGACGACACCCAAACCCCCGTGTTCCAGATCCAGCGCCTGTACCTGAAGGACCTGTCGCTCGAGCAGCCGAACTCGCCGCAGATCCTGCTGGAACAGACGCAACCCCAGGTCGACATCAACCTGGGCCTGGCGGCCGAGCCGGTCGCCGACGGCGTCTACGAAGTGAGCGTCACCGCCACCGTCACCACCAAGGTCAACGACAAGACGCTGTTCCTGGTCGAGGCCAAGCAGGCCGGCATCTTCGAGATCCGCAACATCCCCGAAGACCAGCTGCAGCCGATCATCGGCATCGCCTGCCCGCAGATCATCTACCCGTACCTGCGCGCCGTCGTCTCCGACATCTGCACGCGTGCCGGCTTCCCGCCGGTGCTGCTGGCCGAGGTGAACTTCCAGGCCATGTTCGAAGCGCAGCAACAGCAGCAGGCCGCGAACGGCGCCGCGACGCCGTCACTCAACTGACGCACGGATCGCCGCGGTGAAGCTCGCCGTCCTCGGCGCAGGCGCGTGGGGCACGGCGGTTGCCGTGAGCACGTCGACGCGCCACGACACCCGCCTGTGGGTGCGCGATCCGCAACAGTGCGAGCGCCTGCAGACGCGCGGCGAGAACCTGCGCTACCTGCCGGGCATCGCGCTGCCGCCAGCGCTGGTGGTGTCGTCCGATTTCGACAGCTGCGTCGAGCACGCGCGCGGCGGCCTGATCATCATCGCGACGCCGATGGCGGGCCTCGCCGAGGTGTTGCGCCGCCTGCCGGCCGACGCGAGCGGCGTGCTGTGGCTGTGCAAGGGCTTCCAGGACGGCACCGGCTGGCTCGGCCACGAGGTCGCGCGCGCGGTGCGGCCGACTGACCGCCGCGTCGGCGTGCTGTCGGGCCCGAGCTTTGCGCTCGAGGCCGCGCTCGGCCGGCCGACGGCCCTGGTGGCCGCGAGCGCCGATGCCGAACTCTGCGAACAGGCCGTGGCGGCGCTGCACACCGAAAACCTGCGCATCTACACCTCCAGCGACCTGGTGGGCGTCGAGGTCGGTGGCGCGGTGAAGAACGTGATGGCGATCGCCACCGGCATCGCCGACGGCATGGAGCTCGGCCTCAATGCGCGGGCCGCGCTGATCACGCGCGGGCTGGCCGAAATCACGCGGCTGGGCGTCGCGCTCGGTGCGCGGCCCGACACCTTCATGGGCCTGTCCGGCCTCGGCGACCTGGTGCTCACCGCCACCGGCGACCTGTCGCGCAACCGCAAGGTCGGGCTGCTGCTGGCCGAAGGGCTGCCGCTGTCGAGGATCCTGGTCGAACTCGGCCACGTGGCCGAAGGCGTGGCCTGCGCCGCGACCGTGCTGCGGCGCGCGCGTGCGCGTTCGGTCGACATGCCGATCACCGAAGCGGTGGTCAACGTGCTCGAAGGGCGCGGAACCCCCGAGCAATCGATGCGCCTCCTGATGGGGCGCGACGCGCGTCCTGAAAGCTGAACCGATGAGCCTGCAACGTCGCGATGTCCTGGCGGCCGGCGTGGCCGCTGCCCTGTCAGGCGCACTGCCGGCGCGTGCCCAGGCCTGGCCCGCCCGCCCGATCCGGCTGGTCGTGCCGTTCCCGCCCGGCAGCTCGCCGGACATCATCGCGAGGCTGGTGGCCGAGCCGCTCGCGCAGGCCCTCGGCCAGCCGATCGTGGTCGACAACAAGCCGGGCGCCGGCGGCAACCTCGGCACCGGCATGGTCGCGAAGGCCGAGCCCGACGGCTACACCTTCCTGTTCACGATCCAGGGGCCGCTGGTGACCGCGCCGCTGCTGTCGAAATCGCTCGGCTACGACCCGCTGAAAGACCTGGTGCCGGTGACGCTGGTCGCGACCTCGCCGAACGTGCTGGTGGTCGACCCGAAGCTCGGCGTCGGCACGCTGGCCGATTTCGTGCGTGTCGCGAAGCAGAAGAAGGGCCAGCTGAACTACGGCAGCGTCGGCAACGGCAGCGCGGCGCACCTGGCGATGGAATCGTTCAAGGCGCGTGCCGGCCTCGACATCGTGCATGTGCCCTACCAGGGCTTCCCGCAGGTGGTCAACGCGATCCTGGGCGGCCAGGTGCAGGCCGGCTTCATGGTGCCCGGCATCGCGATCGGCCAGGTGAAGGCCGGCAAGCTGAAGGCACTGGGCGTCACGACGCTCGGCCGTTTCGGTGCGTTGCCCGATCTGCCGACCTTCGTCGAGCAGGGCTACGCCGGCTTCGAGGCGATCTCGTGGCAGGCGGTGCTCGCGCCGGCCCGCACGCCGCAGGCCGTGATCGACCGGGTGTCGGCGGAGCTGGTGCGCATCATCAAGACCGATGACGTGCGCGGCAAGATCCTCGGGCAGTACTTCAGCGCGGCGGGCACGGCGCCCGAGGCGTTGGCGAGCCTGATGAAGTCGGAGCGCGAGCGCTGGGGCAAGGTCATCAAGGCCGCCGGGGT
This sequence comes from Rhizobacter sp. P5_C2, assembly GCF_054049715.1. Taxonomy (NCBI): domain Bacteria; kingdom Pseudomonadati; phylum Pseudomonadota; class Betaproteobacteria; order Burkholderiales; family Sphaerotilaceae; genus Rhizobacter; species Rhizobacter sp. P5_C2. The sequence continues at coordinate 18,502 of NZ_JBFULV010000039.1, forward strand.
TCAACCCGAGTAGTCAGGCGCCGTCGGCGTAGCCGTTCTGGCGCCAGGCCTCGAACACCGCGACCGCTACTGCATTGCTGAGGTTCAGGCTGCGTTGACCCGCGCGCAGCGGCAGTCGCACGCGTTGCTCCGTCGGGAAACCATCGCGCAGTTCGGTGGGAAGTCCCGCGGTTTCGGAGCCGAAGACCAGCCAGTCGCCGGCCTGCCATGCCACCTCGGCGAACGGCCGGCTGCCGCGCGTCGTGAACGCGAACAAGCGTGCCGGATCCGGCTGAGTGGCGTCGACGAAGGCCTGCCAGTCGGCATGCCGCCGCACCGGCGCGAACTCGTGGTAATCGAGCCCGGCGCGCCGCAGCAGCCGGTCCTCCATCGAGAAGCCGAGCGGTTCGATCAGGTGCAACGCGCAGCCGGTGTTGGCCGCGAGCCGGATCACGTTGCCGGTGTTCGGCGGGATCTCCGGATGGACGAGGACGATGTTGAACATGGGCGCGATTGTCGCGGGCCTCAGGGACTCGTCGAGGGGCGAGGCGTGCGCGCGACGACCCAGGCTTCCACGCGCGCCACGCCAGCCTGCTTCAGCACCCGCGCCAGCTCGGCCAGCGTCGCGCCGCTGGTCATCACGTCGTCGACCAGCGCGACCTGCCGGCCCGCCAGTTCGCCGCGCCGCAGCGGCTCCACTGCGAACGCACCGCGCACATTCGCCGCACGCCGGTCCGGCGGCAGGTCGAGCTGGTGCGCGGTCGCGCGCACCCGCAGCAGCAGCCCGGCATCGGCGCGCGCCGGGCCACCGGCGGCGAGCCGACGTGCCAGCTCCCAGGCCTGGTTGAAGCCGCGCTCGCGCAGGCGCTCGACCGCCAGCGGCACCGGCAGCAGCAGCTGCGGCCACGGCGCCGCATCGCGCTGCCGTGCCGCGTGGATGCGCGCGGCCAGTGCGTCGGCCAGGTCGAGCGCCCCGTTGAACTTGAAGCGCGTGACCAGCCCCGACCACGGGTGCGCATAGCCGGCGCCGGCAAAGGCGGCGTCGAACGGCGGTGGCGCCAGCACGCAGGCGCCACAGCTCGCGACGCCCGCCGGCACCTCCAGCGCACAGCGGCTGCAGCGCGGCACGGTGTCGGCGAAGCGCTGCACGCAGGCCCGGCACACCCGGGCCGCGGCGCCGGCATCCCAACCCTGGCACACCGCGCACAGCGAGGGCATGTGGCGGAGCAGGCGCGAGAAGATCACCGGCTCAATATACTGCCCGCCGATGAGCGATTCCCCTTCGGCCGGCACCTCGCGGCACTTCGACCGCGCGGTCGTCGTGCAGGCGCTGCGACGCCTGGCCGGCGCGCCGCAGGCGCCGTGGCTGCACGGCGAGATCGCGCGGCGCATGGCCGAGCGGCTGTCGATCGTGCGCAAGCAGCCCGAAGCGATCGCCGACTGGTGGAGCTTCGGCGGTGCCGGTGCCGAGCACCTGGCGCGCGCCTACCCGCAGGCGCGCCGCATCGCGATCGAGCCGACGCCGGCGCTGCGCGAGCGCAGCGCCGAGCTCGCGAAGGCGCCGTGGTGGTCGCCGAAGCGCTGGAGCGGCGCACCCGTCACGGTCGTGTCCGCCGACCAGGTCGAGCCTGGCAGCGTGCAGCTGGTCTGGGCCAACATGATGCTGCAGGCGGTGTTCGACCCACCGGTGGTGCTCGGCCAGTGGCAGCGCGCGCTGGCGGTCGACGGCTTCGCGATGTTCTCGTGCTTCGGCCCCGACACGCTGAAGGAGCTGCGCGCGCTGTACCGCCGGCTCGGCTGGCCGGTGCCGGCCGCCGATTTCGTCGACATGCACGACCTGGGCGACATGCTGGTGCAGGCCGGTTTCGCCGATCCGGTGATGGACCAGGAGCTGATCACGCTGACCTGGGCTGACCCGCAGGCGCTGCTCGCCGAGCTGCGCGGCCTGGGCGGCAATGCGGCGCCGGAGCGCTTCGCCGGGCTGCGCACGCCGCGCTGGCGCGCGCGCCTGCTGGCCGGGCTGCAGGGCCTGGCCGGGCCGGACGGGCGCATCTCGATGACGTTCGAAGTGGCCTACGGCCATGCGTTCAAGGCGCCGCCGCGCGTGCCGCTGGCCGCGCAGACGACGGTGTCGCTGGACGACATGCGTGCGTTGGTGCGCGCGCGACAGGGTTCGCGCTGAGGGGCTTGCAGCGGCCGCCTGCGCTAAACTCGCGGGCTTGAAAAATGCGGTTTCGTCCGGGGTGTGCGGCCAGGGTGCGACAGCGCGGGTCGGACGGGACCGTCGAAGAACAGATCTCTGGAGGCAACTGGAGAAGGCGCAGTATGTCCACAAGCTCGTCGGCGGCGTGGCAGCCCTCGGCACCCCGGGCAGAGTTTCGCTTCGGTCACGAATCCCGCGGGGAGGGTGGCCCGGCCGGCTGGTCGATCGACTGGCTGCTGAAGCGCAACTGCTCGATGGCGCCCAGGCAGTTGCTCGCGTTCTACCTGTCGTTGTGCGTCCTGTCGCTGGGCATTGCCGCGATGTTCTGGTTCCAGGGGGCGCGAATGATCATGACCTTCGCCTGGATCGAGCTGTCGGCCGTCGGCCTGGCGCTGTGGGTGTACGCACGCCACGCGACCGACAGCGAGAGCATCGTGCTGCGCAATGACCGGCTGACGGTGGAGGTCGCGAACGGGCAGCAGGTCGAGCGGGTGGAGTTCCAGCCCGCCTGGGTGCGGGTGGAACCGGCGCATGGCGACCAGTCGCTGATCGAGTTGTCGGGCCAGGGGCGTCGGATTGCGGTGGGGCGCTTCGTGCGGCCCGAGTTGCGCAGCCAGCTGGCGCAAGAGTTGCGCCATGCGCTGCGGCGCTGGCAACAAGGGGCGGCGCGGCTGTCTCCGGTGTGATTTTTCCGGTGTGATTTTGGGATAACTGAAACGACCATGATGATGAAGCAGACGAAAACACTTTGGCAGCGGGCGGGACAGATCAGCCTCGGCCTGGGCGCCGCGTTGGCCACATCGGCTGCCATGGCCGTCAACAGCCTGCCGGGAGGGCCGGCCGTCAACCAGCTGGACCTGCACCCGCCGGTCACCGCGATCGCCGCCGAGCAGCGCTGGCTGCACTACTTCGTGCTGATCATCTGCGTGGTGATCTTCCTCGGCGTGTTCGGCGTGATGTTCTATTCGATCATCATGCACCGCAAGAGCAAGGGCGCCAAGCCGGCCAACTTCCACGAGAGCACCACGGTCGAGATCATCTGGACCATCGTGCCGTTCATCATCGTGATCCTGATGGCGCTGCCCGCCACCAAGGTGGTGGTCGCGATGAAGGACACCAGCGCGGCCGACCTGACCATCAAGGCCACCGGCATCCAGTGGAAGTGGGGCTACGACTACCTGAAGGGCGAGGGCGAGGGCATCGGCTTCGTCTCGACGCTCGACGTGACGCAGCGCGAGATGTCCGACTCCGGCAAGCCGTCGGGCGACGACTACCTGCTGAAGGTCGACAACCCGCTGGTGGTGCCGGTCGACAAGAAGGTGCGCGTGATCACCACCGCCACCGACGTGATCCACGCCTTCATGGTGCCGTCGTTCGGCATCAAGCAGGACGCGATCCCCGGCTTCGTGCGCGACACCTGGTTCCGCGCTGAAAAGATCGGCGACTACTACGGCCAGTGCGCCGAGCTGTGCGGCAAGGAGCACGCCTACATGCCGATCCACGTGAAGGTGGTTTCGGCCGCCGACTACACCAAGTGGGTCGATGGCAAGAAGAAGGAAATGGCCGCGCTGGCCGACGATCCGGCCAAGGTCTGGGAGCAGCCCGCGCTGCTGGCCCGCGGTGAGAAGGTCTACGCCGCCAACTGCGCCGCCTGCCACCAACCCAACGGCAAGGGCGGTGGCCCGATCAAGCCTCTGGACGGTTCGCCGGTCGTGCAGGACGCCGACAAGACCAAGCAGATCCACGTGGTGCTGAACGGCCAGAACAACGGCGCGATGCCGTCGTGGAAGCAGTTGTCCGACACCGACCTCGCCGCGGTGATCACCTACACGAAGAACAACTGGTCGAACAAGACCGGCCAGACCGTGCAGCCGTCCGAAGTGCTCGCTGAGCGCAAGCAATAACACAAGCGACAAGCCAAGCCGCCCAAAGGAACCCAGACCATGAGCGCAGTTCTTGACCCGCACGGCCACGCAGCCGGCGATCACGCCCACGACGATCACGCCCACGACCACCACCCGCACGGCTGGCGCCGCTGGGTCTACGCGACCAACCACAAGGACATCGGCACGCTGTACCTGCTGTTCTCGTTCACGATGCTGATGGTCGGTGGCACGCTCGCGCTGCTGATTCGCGCCGAGCTGTTCCAGCCGGGGCTGCAGATCGTCAACCCGCAGCTGTTCAACCAGCTGACGACGATGCACGGGCTGATCATGGTGTTCGGCGCGATCATGCCGGCCTTCGTCGGCTTCGCGAACTGGATGGTGCCGCTGCAGATCGGCGCGGCCGACATGGCCTTCGCGCGCATGAACAACCTGAGCTTCTGGCTGCTGATCCCGGCCGCGCTGATGCTGGTGGGTTCGTTCTTCATGCCCGGCGGTGCGCCGGCCGCCGGCTGGACGCTCTACGCGCCGCTGACGCTGCAGATGGGCCCGTCGATGGACGCCAGCATCTTCGCGATGCACATCATGGGCGCGAGCTCCATCATGGGCTCGATCAACATCATCGTGACCATCCTCAACATGCGCGCCCCCGGCATGACGCTGATGAAGATGCCGATGTTCTGCTGGACCTGGCTGATCACCGCGTACCTGCTGATCGCGGTGATGCCGGTGCTGGCCGGCGCCATCACGATGACGCTGACCGATCGCCACTTCGGCACCAGCTTCTTCAACCCCGCCGGCGGCGGCGACCCGGTGATGTACCAGCACATCTTCTGGTTCTTCGGCCACCCCGAGGTGTACATCATGATCCTGCCGGCCTTCGGCATCGTGAGCCACATCGTGCCGGCCTTCGCCCGCAAGCGCCTGTTCGGCTACACCTCGATGGTGTACGCCACCGCGTCGATCGCGATCCTGTCGTTCATCGTGTGGGCGCACCACATGTTCACGACCGGCATGCCGGTCACCGGCCAGCTGTTCTTCATGTACGCGACGATGCTGATCGCGGTGCCGACCGGCGTGAAGATCTTCAACTGGATCGCCACGATGTGGCGCGGCTCGATGACCTTCGAGACGCCGATGCTGTTCGCGGTCGGCTTCATCTTCGTGTTCACGATGGGCGGCTTCACCGGCCTGATCCTGGCGATGGCGCCGGTCGACATCCAGCTGCAGGACACCTACTACGTGGTGGCGCACTTCCACTACGTGCTGGTGGCCGGCTCGCTGTACGCGATGTTCGCCGGCTTCTACTACTGGGTGCCGAAGTGGACCGGCGTGATGTACAACGAAACGCGCGGCAAGATCCACTTCTGGGGCTCGCTGATCTCGTTCAACGTCACGTTCTTCCCGATGCACTTCCTGGGTCTCGCCGGCATGCCGCGACGCTATGCCGACTACCCGATGCAGTTCGCCGACTTCAACATGCTCGCGTCGATCGGCGCGTTCTGGTTCGGGCTGATGCAGGTCTACTTCTTCCTCTTCATCGCGCTGCCGTGCATGCGCGGCAAGGGCGAGAAGGCGCCGCAGAAGCCGTGGGAAGCCGCCGAAGGCCTGGAGTGGGAAGTGCCGTCGCCGGCGCCGTTCCACACCTTCGAGACGCCGCCCAAGCTGAACGCGGCCGCCACCAAGGTGATCGCCTGATGACGCCGGAGCAGAAGAAGAACAACCGCCGCATGGGCTGGATCCTGGCCTCGGTGGCGATCGTCTTCTTCATCGGCTTCATGGCCAAGGCCGCGTTCTTCGGGCTCTGAAGGAACACCCCATGAGCCTGAAGACCGACAACCTCCGCATGGCCGGCAAGCTGGTCGTCGTGGCTGTCGCGATGGCCGGCTTCGGGCTCGCGATGGTGCCGATGTACCGCTCGATCTGCGAGGCGCTCGGCGTCAACGTGCTGTCGCTGTCGGAGCGCGCGGTGCCGGGCAATTCGGATGCGACGCACAAGAACACGCAGGTCGACGCGAGCCGCACCATCACCGTCGAGTTCGATGCGAACGCGCACGGGCCGTGGGAGTTCAAGTCGATGCAACGCTCGATCGACGTGCACCCGGGCGAACTCGCGACGGTGATGTACGAGTTCCGCAACGTCCAGAACCGCACGATGACCGCGCAGGCGATCCCGAGCTATGCGCCCAAGCAGGCCTCGCCGCACTTCAACAAGCTCGAGTGCTTCTGCTTCAGCGAGCACACGCTGCAGCCGGGCGAAGCCAAGCAGTGGCCGGTGGTGTTCGTGATCGACCCGAAGCTGCCGAAGGACGTGAAGACCATCACCTTGTCGTACACCTTCTTCGAGGTGGCGGGCGGCAAGGTGGCGGCTGCGCCGAAGGAGCCCTCGACCGTGAAGGGGGGCTCATGAGCGATGGCTTGAAAGACGCGGTCAAGCGCCGCGGCTCGTTCCTGATGACGATGAAGGCGGTCGCCTGGTCGTTCTTCGGGGTGCGCAAGTCGGGCGACTACGAGAAGGATGTGGAGCAGCTGAACCCGGTGCACCTGGTCATCGCGGGCATCCTCGGCGCCGCGCTGTTCGTGATCGTGCTCGTGGTGCTGGTGCAGTGGGTGTTGTCCAGCGGTGTCGCCGCCGCGGGCTGAAGAGCAAAAGAGATACAGATCGGACTAGCAGGAGAAAACATGTCGTCAGCGACGCATTCGGGCCAGGCGCCCCACTACTTCGTTCCGGCGCCCTCGCGGCATCCGGTCATGGCCGCCTTCGGCCTGCTGATGATGATCTTCGGCGGTGGCCAGTGGGTCAACGGCCATGGCTGGGCGGCCTGGCTGGTGCTGTTCGGGCTGCTGTGGTGGGCCTTCGTGCTGAAGCAGTGGTTCGGCGACGCGATCGGCGAGAGCGAGGGCGGTCTGTACAGCGACCGCATCGACGTCTCGTACCGCTGGAGCATGAGCTGGTTCATCTTCTCCGAGGTGATGTTCTTCGGCGCGTTCTTCGGCGCGCTGTTCTGGGCCCGGCTGCACGCGGTGCCCAACCTCGCCAGCTTCGACAACGCGATCCTGTGGCCCGACTTCAAGGCGATCTGGCCGAGTTCGGGCGTGGGCTTCACAGCCGCGCCGGCCGGCGCGGTCGAGCCGTTCCGCACGATGGGCCCGTGGCCGATCCCGACCATCAACACCGCGCTGCTGCTGAGCTCGGGCGTCACGCTGACGATCGCGCACCATGCGCTGATCGCCGGCCACCGCGCGAAGACCATCGGCTTCATGTGGGTCACGGTGCTGCTGGGCATCCTGTTCCTGACGCTGCAGGGCTACGAATACCACCACGCCTACACCGAGCTGAACCTGAAGCTGTCGTCGGGCGTCTACGGCTCGACCTTCTTCATGCTGACCGGCTTCCACGGCTTCCACGTGTTCGTCGGCATGCTGATGCTGCTGTTCATCACGCTGCGCCTGCAGCGCGGGCACTTCACGCCGCAGCGCCATTTCGGCTTCGAGGGGGCCGCGTGGTACTGGCACTTCGTCGACGTGGTGTGGCTGGGCCTGTACATCGTCGTGTACTGGCTCTGAGCGACGTCCGATGAAACAAGAGCGCCTCGTGGCGCTCTTTTTCGTTTGATCAGCCGGTGCGGATGCCGGTGGGCTGGATCCAGCCCATCCAGTAGCTGAACAGGATGATCGCGAACAGCAGCACCGACAGCCCGACCCGCACCGCGAGCGCACGCATCATGTTGCCGCTCTTCGGCTTGCCATCGCGGCCGTCGCGCATCATGAAAACGCCGGCGAACACCAGCGCACCGATGATCAGAACGAAGGCGACGCCGATCAGGTATTTCATGGGCCACGATTATTCCACCGCGAACCGCTGCGCCATCGGCAGGGGCAAGGCATGAGCAGCGCCCGCCGGCGGGCCGCGATCGTGCTGCTCGCGACGCTGGTCGGCATGGCCGTCACCGCGCGGCTCGGCGTGTGGCAACTCGACCGCGCGGCGCAGAAGCGGGCGCTGCAGTCGGCACGCGATGAGCGCGCGCACCTGCCACCGCTCGATGACGCGTCGCTCGCCACCACCGCGGCGCAGGCCGAACTGCAGCACTACCGCCCGGTGCGCCTGCGCGGCACGTGGCGCGCGCAGAACACCGTCTACCTCGACAACCGCCAGATGGACGGCCGCCCGGGCTTCTTCGTCGTCACGCCGCTGCTGCTGCCCGGCGGCGATGCGGTGCTGGTGCAACGCGGCTGGGCGCCGCGCGACATGGCCGATCGCACCCGCGTGCCCGCGGTGCCGACGCCGGCCGGCGAGGTCGAGCTGAGCGGCCTGATCGCCCCGCCGCCCGCCCGGCTGTTCGACTTTGCCGGCGGCGTGGCCGCTACCATCCGGCAGAATCTCGAACCCGCGGCGTTTGCGCAGGAGATCGGTGTCAGGCTGCGGCCCTTGTCGGTGCAGCAGCAGGACACCCCGGGCGCAGCCGGCGACGGCCTCGCGCGCCGCTGGCCGGCCCCCGCGGTCGACATCCACAAGCACTACGGTTACGCGTTCCAGTGGTTCGCGATGTGCGCACTGATGGCAGGTTTGTATGTCTGGTTCCAACTCGTCCGTCCCCGGCTCCGGCGCCGTGCCTGACTCGCCGCTGAATTTCAGCGTGCATTCGCTGCCGTCGCCCGACATCGCCGACGGGCAGCGCCGCACCGCGGCCGGCCGGCTGCGCATGCTGCTGGTGCTGGCGGTGTGTGCCGCCCCGGTGATCGCGTCGTACGTCACCTACTTCGTGATCCGCCCCGAGGGCCGCACCAACTACAGCGAGCTGATCACGCCCGGACGGCCGATGCCGGCCGAGCTCGGGCTGCGCACGCTGGGCGGCGAGCCGGTCGCGGCCGCCGCGTTGCGCGACCAGTGGCTGATCGTCGTCGTCGGCGACGCGGCCTGCGACAAGACCTGCGAGGACCACCTCTACCTGCAGCGCCAGATCCGCGAGTCGCTCGGCCGCGAGAAGGAACGCGTCGACAAGGTCTGGCTCGTCACCGACGCGGGCACCCCGCCGCCCAAGGTGATGCAGGCGATCTCGATCGGCACGCCGGCCGCGGTGCTGCGCGTCTCGCGCGAACGGCTGTCGGCGTGGCTCGCACCGGCCCAGGGGCAGGCGCTTGCGCAGCACATCTACCTCGTCGACCCGATGGGGCTGTGGATGATGCGGGTGCCGCCGAACCCCGATGCCGCGAAGCTGAAGCGCGACATCGAGAAGTTGCTGCGCGCGTCGGCGTCCTGGGACCAGCCCGGCCGCCCGGCACGCTGAGTTCGGTCGATGGGCGTCGTTGCTTCCTATGACCTGGGCCCGCTGGCCGCGATGGCGCTGGTGGCGCTGCTGCTCGCGACCGGCCCGTTGGTGTGGATCGCGCTGCGGCACCGCCGCGCGCACCCGGCGACGCGGCTGCGCGCGCTGACGGTGATGACGCTGTTCCTCACCTTCGACCTGGTGCTGTTCGGCGCCTACACGCGGCTCAGCGATTCCGGCCTCGGCTGCCCGGACTGGCCCGGCTGCTACGGCAACGCGAGCCCGCTGGGCGCGCAAGGCCACATCGAGGCGGCGCAGACGGCGATGCCGGGCGGCCCGGTGACGCACGGCAAGGCCTGGGTCGAGATGGTGCACCGCTACCTCGCGGGCGGGCTTGGCGTACTGGCCTTCGCGATCGCGGTGGCTGCCTGGTGGCAGCGCCTGCGCGGGTCGCGGGACTCGCATGGACTGTCGCCGTGGTGGCCGACGATCACGCTGGTCTGCTTCTGCCTGCAAGGCGCGTTCGGCGCGCTGACCGTCACGATGAAGCTGTTCCCCGCCATCGTCACGCTGCACCTGCTCGGCGGGCTCGGGCTGCTGATGTTGCTGGCGGTGCAGGCGCAGGCCGATGACCGGCCAGCGCTCGCGATGCCGGGATCACTGCGCCGCGCGGTGTGGGCGGTGCTCGCGATCGGCCTCGCGCAGGTGACGCTTGGCGGCTGGGTCAGCACGAACTACGCGGTGCTCGCCTGCACCGATTTCCCGACCTGCCAGGGCGAATGGTGGCCGGCGATGGACTTCGACCACGGCTTCGCGATCTGGCGCGAGCTCGGCGCCGGCAAGGACGGCGGCTACCTGCCGTTCGCCGCGCTGACGGCGATCCACGTGGTGCACCGCATCGGCGCCTTCGTGACGCTGTCGGCGCTGGTGCTGCTTGCCTGGCGCCTGCATGCGAGCGGCGAGCCGGCGCTGCGCCGCTGGGCACTGCGCTTCGCGGCGGTGGCGGGCTGGCAGCTCGCCAGCGGCCTCGGCAACGTGGTGCTCGGCTGGCCACTGGTGGCGGCGCTGGCCCACACCGGTGGCGCCGCGGCGCTGCTCACGCTGCTCGCGGCCCTGCTCGCTCGTGCGCATGTGGACGTTTTGTCCGTCGGGCAGCGTTCCCCCGCGTCGGCGGCGATGGGGCATGCCTCGTAAAATCGATGGTTCGCTGCCCATGTCCCACACCTTGACCCCCCCCGCCGTCACGACCGCCCCCCCCGTCGCGCACCCGCCACGCTGGCGGCAGTTCTACGCGCTGACCAAGCCGCGCGTGGTGCAGCTGATCGTGTTCTGCGCCGTCATCGGCATGCTGCTTGCCGTGCCGGGGCTGCCGGACTGGCGCCCGGCGCTCGCGGGCACGGTCGGCATCTGGCTGGTGGCTGCCGCCGCGGCGGCCTTCAACTGCCTGGTCGAGCAGCACATCGACGCCAGGATGGCCCGCACCGCGTGGCGGCCAACCGCCAAGGGCGAGCTGACCAACACGCAGACGCTGCTGTTCTCGGGTGCGCTGTGCGCGGCCGGCAGCGCGATCCTCTACCTGCTGGTGAACCCGCTGACGATGTGGCTGACCTTCGCCACCTTCGTCGGCTATGCGGTGATCTACACCGTGGTGCTGAAACCGCTGACGCCGCAGAACATCGTGATCGGCGGCGCCTCGGGCGCGATGCCGCCGGTGCTCGGCTGGGCCGCGATGCGCGGCGAGGTCGGCCCCGAGGCGCTGATGCTGTGCCTGATCATCTTCCTGTGGACGCCACCGCACTTCTGGGCGCTCGCGCTGTACCGCGTCGAGGACTACCGCAAGGCCGGCCTGCCGATGCTGCCGGTCACGCACGGCAACGAGTTCACCCGGCTGCAGGTGCTGCTGTACACCTTCGTGCTGTTCGCTGCGACGCTGCTGCCCTTCGTGTTCGGCATGAGCGGCTGGATCTACCTGGCCGCGGCCGTGGTGCTGGGTGCCATGTTCTGCGGCTACGCGTGGAAGCTGTGGCGGGCCTATTCGGATGCGCTGGCGCGCCGCACCTTCCTCTTTTCGATCTACCACCTGTCGCTGCTGTTCAGCGCGCTGCTGGTGGACCACTACCTGAGTCCCCTGCTCTCATGATGCAACGCCGACTGTTCGTGCTCGCCGGTGCCGGCCTGCTGGCCGCCTGCGACAAGCTGCCCCAGCTCGCGTCGTCGACGCCGGCCTTCAAGGCGGTCGACATCACCGGTGCCGACTACGGCAGCGGCCTGTCGCTGCCCGACCAGAACGGCAAGACCCGCACGCTGGCCGATTTCAAGGGCAAGCTGGCGGTCGTGTTCTTCGGCTACACGCAATGCCCCGACGTCTGCCCGACGACGATGGCCGAGCTGGCGCAGGTCAAGAAGGCGCTCGGCGCTGACGGCGACAAGGTGCAAGGCATCTTCATCACGATCGATCCGGAGCGCGACACGCCGGAGATCCTGAAGGCCTACATGGGCAGCTTCGACCCGAGCTTCGTCGCGCTGCGCGGCACGCTCGAGCAGACGGCGGCGGTGGCCAAGTCGTTCAAGGTGTTCTACGCCAAGGTCCCCGGCAAGACCGAGGGCAGCTACACGATGGACCACACCGCCGGCTCGTACGTGTTCGACACCACCGGCAAGCTGCGCTTGTTCACCCGCTACGGCAGCGGCACCGAGGCGCTGCAGGCCGACTTGAAGGCCTTGCTGGCGACGGCCTGAAAGAGCGCGCACAAAAGGGACGTGCACCAAAGAAAAAGGGCCCCGAGGGGCCCTTTCTGCCGTCCGCCAACCGTCAGGCGACGGCTTCGGACAGTGCCTTGCGCATCTTCTTCATCGCGGCGACTTCGATCTGGCGGATGCGCTCGGCGCTGACGCCGTACTCGCCGGCCAGGTCGTGCAGCGTCATGCCGCCCGAGCTGTCGTCGTTCACCTTCAGCCAGCGCTCCTCGACGATCCGGCGGCTGCGGGCATCGAGCGCATCGAGCGCGTGGGCGATGCCGTCGCCGGCCAGCCAGTCGCGGCGTTGCGCCTCAATCACGCGGGTCGGTTCGCTGCTGTCGTCCGCCAGGTAGGCGATCGGGGCGTAGCTTTCCTCGCCGTCGTCGCCTTGCGGCTCGAGCGCGATGTCGCCGCCGGACAGGCGCGTCTCCATCTCGAGCACTTCCTCGCGCTTGACGTTCAACTGCTGCGCGACGCGATCGATCTCGGATTGGGTCAGCGTGGCGCGGTGCGTCGTGCCGTCGGCCGCGTCTTCCTTCATGCTCTGCTTCATCGAGCGCAGGTTGAAGAACAGCTTGCGCTGGGCCTTGGTCGTCGCGACCTTGACCATGCGCCAGTTCTTCAGGATGTACTCGTGGATCTCGGCCTTGATCCAGTGCATCGCATAGCTGACGAGGCGCACGCCTTGCTCGGGGTCGAAGCGCTTGACGGCCTTCATCAGGCCGACGTTGCCTTCCTGGATCAGGTCGCCGTGCGGCAGCCCGTAGCCGAGGTACTGGCGCGAGATCGACACCACCAGGCGCAAGTGCGACAGCACCAGCTTTCCGGCGGCTTCGACATCGCCGTGCTCGCGCAGCCGGCGCGCGAACGAGACTTCTTCTTCGTGCGTCAGCAGCGGGATGCGGTTGGCCGCGGACATGTACGCGTCGAGGTTGCCCAGCGAGGGCACCACCGCGAACGGGTCGCGCAGGGTCAGGGCGTTGTCAGGGGACAGGGTGTTCGTGAGGGTCATGGAAGCATCAGACATGCTGAAATTCCTTTCGTTCCCTTGATATTAGCACTCGACTTCCGAGAGTGCTGATGGCGCCGGGGCGTCCATCCGTCAGAGGGCCAATGTGAGCGAATACTTGCAACAAAGCGGCGGCAAATCATGTGCCTATCCCCACTCGCTGCAAGGCTTTGCGACTATCCTGCCGGATTCCAACCACTGGTGCCACCCCGGTGCCTTCCAGGAGAACGTCACGATGAAGACCTGTCGTTTGCTGAAGAGTTTCGTGGTATCCGCCGCAACAGTGTGTTGCTGGACCGTGCATGCCGCGTCGATCGCGCCGGCGGCCGCCGAGAACGGCATGGTCGTCACCGCGCAGCACTACGCGACGCAGGTCGGCGTCGACGTGCTGAAGAAGGGCGGCAACGCGGTGGATGCCGCGGTCGCGGTGGGCTACGCGCTGGCGGTGGTGTACCCGGCCGCGGGCAACCTGGGCGGCGGCGGCTTCATGACGATCCAGCTGGCCGATGGCCGCAAGACCTTCCTCGACTTCCGCGAGAAGGCCCCGCTGGCCGCCACGCCGAACATGTACCTCGACACCAGCGGCAACGTGATCAAGGGCCTCAGCACCACCGGACACCTCGCGGTCGGCGTGCCCGGCACGGTGTCGGGCCTGGAGCTGGCGCGGGCGAAGTACGGCACGATGAAGCGGGCGCAACTGATCGCCCCGGCGATCCAGTTCGCCGACAAGGGCTTCGTGCTGGACCAGGGCGATGTCGACATGCTGCTGACCTCCACCGAGGATTTCCGCAAGGACGCCGCCTCGGGCGCCATCTTCCTGAACAAGGGCGAGCCCTTCGCGCCGGGCCAGAAGCTGGTGCAGAAGGATCTGGCGAAGACGCTGCGCCTGATCTCGCAGAAGGGCGAGGACGGCTTCTACAAGGGCAGCGTCGGCGCGGCCATCGTCGCCTCCAGCCTGGCCGGCAAGGGCATCCTCACGCAGGCCGACCTCGACCAGTACAAGACCCGCGAACTCGCGCCGGTCGAGTGCGACTATCGCGGCTACCGCATCGTCTCGGCCCCGCCGCCGAGCTCGGGCGGCGTCGTGATCTGCGAAATCCTGAACGTGCTCGAAGGCTATCCGCTGAAGGACCTCGGCTTCCGCTCGGCGCAGTCGGTGCACTACCAGATCGAGGCGATGCGGCATGCCTACGTCGACCGCAACAGCTACCTGGGCGACCCGGATTTCGTCAAGAACCCGCTCGACCGGCTGCTCGACAAGGGCTATGCCGAAAAGATCCGCGGCGTGATCGACCCGGCCAAGGCCGGCGTGTCGAAGGACATCAAGCCCGGCGTCGAGCCGCACGAAGGCAGCAACACCACGCACTACTCGATCGTCGACAAGGCCGGCAATGCGGTGGCCGTGACCTACACGCTGAACGACTGGTTCGGCGCCAAGGTCACCGCGGCGAAGACCGGCGTGATCCTGAACGACGAGATGGATGACTTCACCGCGAAGATCGGCGTGCCGAACATGTACGGCCTGGTGCAGGGCGAGGCGAACGCGATCGCCCCGGGCAAGCGCCCGCTGAGCTCGATGTCGCCGACCATCATGTCGCGCGACGGCAAGCCGGTGATGGTCACCGGCACGCCCGGCGGCAGCCGCATCATCACGGTGGTGGTGCACACGATCCTGAACGTCGTCGACTACGGGATGAACGTGCAGGAGGCGGTCGATGCGCCGCGCTTCCACCAGCAGTGGCTGCCGGAGACGACCAATGTCGAGGTCAACGCGCTGAGCCCCGACACGCGCAAGATCCTGACCGACATGGGCCACAAGCTGGGCAATCCGCAACCGGCCAACCACGTGGCGGCGATCCTGGTGGGCGCGCCGTCGCTGGGTGGCAAGCCGATCGGCAAGAACCGGTTCTACGGCGCGAACGATCCGCGCCGCAACACGGGCCTGGCCGGAGGCTACTAACCGAAGCGAGTCTCGACGTCGTCGAGCACCGCATCGACGACGCCGAGCAGCTGGCTCACGCTGACCGGCTTGGTCAGGTACTGCCGGGCGCCGGCCGCCATCGCGGTCTCGATCTGGCTGGCCAGCGCGTCGGCCGACACCACCACCACCGGGATGTTCGCGGTGCCCGGGTCGGCCTTCAGATGGCGCAGCAGCTCCATGCCGTCGATGTCGGGCAGGTGCATGTCGAGCAGGATCAGGTCGGGCCGGCGTGCGCGGATCGCCGCCAGCCCGTCCAGCCCGGTCACCGAGACATCGAACTGCACCTGCGGCCGGCGCGCCAGGATCCCGCGCATCACCTCCACGTTGGTCTCGTTGTCCTCCACATAGTGGACGACGCGCTGGTGGTAGCTGCCGGTGGCGGGCGCGATCTCGTCCAGTCCGGCCGGCGCGCTCTCGGCCGGGTTGGCCCGTGGCAGCGTCAGGATGAACGACGAGCCCTCGCCGGCGGTGCTGCGCGCGCGCACCGAACCGCCCATCAGCTCGGCCAGCCGCTGGCTGATCACCAGGCCGATGCCGGTGCCTTCGAGCGACGAGCGCTCGCGCCCGAGCCGGTTGAACGGCTGGAACAGCTGCGACAGCTGCTGCGGCGTCATGCCCAGCCCGGTGTCGGTGATCGTGATCTCGACGCAGTCGCGCTGCCCGCCCGCCGTGCTGCGGCGTGACGCGATGTGGATGCGCCCGCCCTCGGTGTTGTACTTCACCGCGTTGCTCAGCAGGTTGATCAGGATCTGCTTCACCCGCGTGGCGTCGCCGGTCACGCGCTCGGCGTTGTCGGCCAGCTCCTGCGTGATCGTGATGCCGCGGCGGCGCGCGTCCTGCTCGACCAGCGACAGCGCCGCGGCGGCCGCCTCGTGCAGGTCGAGCGCATCGGCCTGCAGGTTCAGCGTGCCGGATTCGATGCGCGACAGGTCGAGCACGTCGTTGATCATGTCGAGCAAATGCCAGCCGGCGCTCTGGATCTGCGTGACCCAGGGGCGCTGCGCGATCGGCAGCGGGTGGTTCTGGTCCAGCTCGAGCAGCTGCGCGAAGCCGAGCATCGCGTTCAGCGGCGTGCGCAGCTCGTGGCTCATGCGCGACAGGAAATCGCTCTTCGCGCGGTTCGCCGCTTCGGCCAGCTCGCGCGCCCGCTCGGCCTCGGCCAGGCGCAGGTGCTCGGTGATGTCCTCGACCACGCCGACGATGCGCCGCGGCTGGCCCTGCAGGTCGCGCAGCAGCGTGACGATGGTCTGCACCCACACCTGGCGCCCGTCGCGCGTGACGTAGCGGCCCTGGCGCCGGTACATCGGGATCTCGCCGCGCAGCAGCTGGCTCGTCATCTCGAGGTCCTGAGCGCGGTCGTCGGGGTGCGTCAGCGCGGCGACGTTCATGTCGACCAGCGCCTCGGCGCCGTAGCCGGTCAGGTCGCAGTACTGCGGGTTGACCTGCTTCACGTTGCCGTGCAGGTCGGTGTAGACGACGCCGATCGGCACGTGGTTCAGGATGTTGCGGAAGCGCTGCTCGCTCTCGCGCAGGTCGGCCTCGGTGCGCTGGCGCTCGGCGATCTCACGCTGCAGCGCCGCGGTGCGGTCGCTGACCGCCGCCTCGATGCGACGCGTGCGGCCGGTCACCGTCAGCATCAGCGCGCCGAGCATCGAGGTGGCGAGCAGGCCGACCAGCGAGAACAGCAGCGCGTTGCGCTCGCGCACATGCGGCACCGCGGCGCGCGTCGACGTCACGCGCAGGTCCCATTGCCGCCCGGCGAACGCGAACGAGCGCACGTGCGACAGGTCGGCCGACAGCGTCTCGCAGCCGTTGGTGCCGGCCAGGCGCCGCCGTTCGGCGATCGGGTCGGTGTCGACGATGCACACGTCGAGATAGTGCGGCAGCGAACTCTTGAACGACTGCAGCGCATCGTCCATGCGCAGCGTCACGAACACCACGCCGCGGGCCGCCGCGACCCGGTCGCTGACGGTGGTCGGCATGCCGGCGTAGACGGCCTGGTAGATCACGACGCCGGTCTGCGTGCCGGCACCGTCCTGCGTCAGCAGGAAGCCGGCGCTGGCGGCCGGCCGGTCGGTGCGCACCGCCGAATCGATGGCCATGCGCGCTGCGGCGATCGAGCGGGTGTTGACGCCGAGCGCCGCGGCGTTCGACGCCTGCGGCTCGATGTAGCGGATCGCCGCCACGGTGTCGTCGGGCGCCGGCCTGAAGCCGGAGTCGAAGCGGTCGAACACCCGGTAGCCCGGCAGGCCGGCCGAGCGCACGCGTGCCTCGAAGGCCGGCACCTGCGAGCGCGGCATCAGCTCGGTCCAGCCGAGCGCCTGCAGGTGGCCGCCGACCTCGAGCCAGGCGGCCGCGGCGCGGTGCATCTCTTCGCGCGTCACGTCGTCGGACGAGATCATCACGCCGCGCAGCGCTTCCAGCGCATGCAGCGGGTACTGCAGCTGCGCGGCGAGGTTGGACGAGGCGTGGATCGCATCGCGGTCGAAGGCCGCCTGCACGCGGGCGTCTTCCCATTGCGCGACCTGGCGCACGCCGAGCGCCATCAGCAGCGTGGCGATGCCGAGCGTCAGCCCGACGGTGCGGCGCCGCGCGGCCCATTCGTCGCGCGGCAGGCCGATCAGCGTCAGCGCGATCGGGGTGCCGATCAGCACGCCGAGCGCATCGCCGGCCCACCAGGTCCACCAGCTGAAGGCCAGCTCGCCGAGCGGCGCGTGGCCGGCCAGCCACAGCGCGAGCGTCGCGACGCTGCAGCTGACGAGGCTCGCGGCGATCGCGCCGAGGCCGAAGAAGACCGCGATGTCGCGCGGTTCGTTGAGCGTGACCGGCTGGCGCACGAAACGCCGCACCAGCAGCGTGGCCAGCGCCGCCTGCAGCGTGGCGCCGACCGAGATCGCGGCCGGCACCGCCAGGCCCGCGAGGCTCAGCCCGGCCTGGTCGATGGCGACGCCCGCATTGACGACGAAGGAGCCGATCAGCACCCCCGGCAGCACCCGCCATCCGTAGACCAGCAGGCAGGCCAGCGCGATGCCGGCGGACGGGTACAGCGGCGACGCGAGGCTGGGCGGGATCGCCAGTGCCAGCGCAGCCCAACCGACCACGGCATAGGCGACGGCGGTGCCCGCCAGCGCGAGCGGCCAGTGCGGCGTGGTGCGGGGCGTCGCTGGCGTCATCGAATCGATGGGGCGAGGTGGGGGCAGGGGGAGCCTATCACCTCGTTGCGGTGCTCAGCCGGCGTGAAGCGACGTCACGCCCATCGTCAGGCCACTTCGTGGCCGCTGCCGGCCTGCCAGATCTCGGTCCAGGACTCGGCGTCCAGTTTCAGCTGCAGTGCGGCCAGCGCTTCGCGGATCGCCTCCAGGCGCTGCGAGCCGGTCAGCGGGTGCGGGCGGGTCGGGTGGCGCAGCAGCCAGGCGTAGGCGACGGTCGCCGCGCTGACGCCGTGGCGCTGCCCGACCGCCTGCAGCGCGGCCTGCACGCGGCGCGAGCGTTCGTCGCCGCCGGTCAGCAGTGCGCCGCCGGCCAGCGGCGACCAGATCATCGGGCGCAAGCGCAGCCGCTGGCACTGGTCGAGCGTGCCGTCGTGCAGCGGCGACAGGTGCAGCGGGTGCAGCTCGATCTGGTTGGTGGCCAGCGCGATGCGGCTGTTCAGCAGGTCGAACTGCGCCGGCGTGAAGTTGGACACCCCGAAGGCCCGCACCTTGCCCGCCTGGCGCAGCGCGGTGAAGGCCTCGGCGACGTCGTCGGCATCCATCAGCGCGTCGGGTCGGTGGATCAGCAACAAGTCGAGGTGGTCGGTCTGCAGCGCGCGCAGCGAGGTCTCGACGCTGCGCGTGATGTGCGCTGCCGAGGTGTCGTAGTGCTTGACCCGGTGCTCGGGCCGGGCCTCGCCGACCAGCTTGATGCCGCACTTGCCGACCAGCTGCATGTGCTGGCGCAGCATCGGCTTCAGCGCGAGCGCCTCGCCGAACAGCGCCTCGACGCGGTAGCCGCCGTAGATGTCGGCATGGTCGAAGCTCGTCACGCCGAGCTCCATGCATTGCTCGATCCAGCGCACGCGCTGTTCGGCGTTCCAGCCCCAGTCGGCCATGCGCCATGCGCCGGCGACGATCGGGGAAAGGGCGAGGTTGGGGGGAATGACGGGGCTCATGATGGCGGCAGGCTGTCGGCGGTGAAAGGGGGCGGCGCGAGGGCGCGGGTCAGCAGTGTGCGCCCGCGCGTCACGGAAAGTCAGAGCGTAACAGTCCGTTTCGCTTGCGTTGCATGGGGCGAATCCCGACGATATCGACGCCAGAATGCGCGCCGCCCCGTCCAGACTCCACCGACTCCAGGGATCCGCCTCTTGCCATTCCGCTGCCCCCGATCCCCCTGCCTGCCATGGCCATCGCTGTGGGCGTTGCTGTTGGCCGTGCTGGTCGCAGCATTGCCCGCGTGCTGCGCCGCGGCAACGCTGCAGCTGACGGTGCACGGGCCGGCACGCAGCCTGGCCGAGGGGGCGGAGTTCCGCGTCGACCCGACCGGGCAGCAGACGCCCCAGGCGGTGCTGGCCGAGACCGGCGGCTGGGAGGCCCTGCCCGATGACGAGCTGTTCGGTGCGCGCTGGCCGGCCGTGACCTGGGTGCGCTTCAGCGTGCAGGTGGGGGCGGGCAGCGAGGCCGACTGGTTCCTCGAGCTGCCGCACGCGACGCTGATGCGCGCCGAGGTGTTTCGCGTCGGGCCCGACGCGCGCATCGGGTCATCGCAGGCGAGCGGCGTGCTGACGCCGATCTCGCGGTGGCCGGTGCGCGCGTCGCTGCCGGTGTTCCAGCTGCATGCCGATGCGCAGCGGGCGACGACCTACCTGCTGCGCCTGGAGCACCCCGCCACGCTCGGCGGCGCACCGCTGATCCGCAGCCCGCGCGACCTGCTGGAAAGCCAGGGCACGGCCCAGCTCTTCATCGGCGCGTACTTCGGACTCGCGCTGCTGGCGCTGCTGTACGTGGTGGTGCAGGCGGTGGTGCACCGCGACGGCGCGCTCGGCTGGTGCAGCGCCTACCTGGTCGCGATGATCCTGACGCTCGCGTGCCTGAGCGGCCAGGTGCACCAGACGCTGCTCGGCGAGGAGCCGGCGCTGAGCGTCGCGCTGTTGATGCTGAGCCCGGTGCTGCTCGGCGCGGTCGGGCTGGGCTTTCTGCGCTCGGCGGTGCCGCAGGCGGTGATCGGCCCGCTCGAGCGATTGCTGGTGTGGCTGTGCATCGTGCTGGCCGTGGTGCTGACCGTGGCCTTCCCGTTCCTCGACCTGGCCGAGCGCTGGTTCCTGACGCGGTCGTTCGGTGCGCTGTCGATGCTCGTGGGCGGCGGGCTGCTGGTGCGTTCGCTGCGCTGGCAGCTGCCGCATGTGCGCTGGCTGGCGGCCGGCCAGATCGTGCTCGGGGCGGGGGCTGCGCTGCCGCTGCTGAAGGGATTCGGCGTCGTGCCGAGCGGCCTGTTCTCGCAGTACGGGCTGCTGTTCGCGAGCGCGATCGACCTGCCGCTGCTGCTGTACGCGATGTCGCTGCTGCGGCGCGACCACGACGTGGTGTCGGCGCGCCTGCGCGAGGCCGCGCAGTACGACCCGTTGACCGGCCTGCTGCGCCCGAAGGACCTGCTGCCGCGGCTCGCGCAGATGAAGTTCCGCAGCCAGCGGCACGGCATCCGCAGCGCGGTCGTGATGTTCGAGGTCGTCAACCTGCGCGACATCCGGCTGCGCCAGGGCGCGTCGATCGCCGAGCAGGCGCTGCTGATGGCCGGCCGGCAGGTGCAGCAGGGCATGCGCGCGTCGGACCTGGTGGTGCGCTTCAACGAGCAGCGGGTGGTCGCGCTGCTGGACGGCGTGGCCAACCCGGGCGAGGTGCTGATGATCGTGCACCGCATCATCCACCAGGCCCAACACTACACCGGCGAATTGCCGGGCGCCGAGACGCTGCAGATGCATGCGGTGGTGGCGCACCTGCCGGAAGACCGGCGCGACACGCCGCAGGCGCTGGTCGACGCGCTGGTGTCGCACCTCGGGCGCATGCGCCCGGGCAGCGGGGCGCGGCTGCGCCAGCTGACGACGATCACCCCGCAGCGCCAGCGGCCGCGCTGGTGGCGGCGGTGGATGAAGACGGGGACCTGGGAGGCGGGGGCGGAGTAGGGCGGGCCGTGCGCCGACTCAGACGTTGAACAGGAAGTTCATCACGTCCCCATCCTTCACCACGTACTCCTTGCCTTCCGCCCGCATCTTGCCGGCGTCCTTCGCGCCCTGCTCGCCCTTGAACGCGATGAAGTCGTCGAAGCCGATGGTCTGCGCGCGGATGAAGCCGCGCTCGAAGTCGGTGTGGATCACGCCGGCGGCTTGGGGCGCGGTGTCGCCGATGTGGATGGTCCAGGCGCGCACTTCCTTCACGCCGGCGGTGAAGTAGGTCTGCAGCCCGAGCAGGCCGAAGGCCGCGCGGATCAGGCGGTTCAGGCCCGGCTCGCTCTGGCCCATCTCCTGCAGGAACATCAGCCGGTCGTCATCGGGCATGTCGGCCAGCTCGGCCTCGGTCTTCGCGCAGATCGCCACCACCGGCGCCTTCTGGCCCTCGGCGTAGGCGCGCAGCTTGTCGAGGTAGGGGTTGTTCTCGAAGCCGCCTTCGTCGACGTTGCCGACGAACATCGCCGGCTTCGCGGTGATCAAACACAGCGGCTTCAGGATCACCTGCTCTTCCTTGCTGAACGCGATGCCGCGCACCGGCTTCGCTTCGTTCAGCGCGGCCTGGCACTTCTGCAGCACGTCGACCAGCTTGGCCGCCTCCTTGTCGTTGCCCGACTTGGCCGCCTTGATCGAGCGCTGCAGCGTCTTCTCGACGGTGGCCAGGTCAGCCAGGCACAGCTCGGTCTGGATCACCTCGATGTCGGAGATCGGGTCGACCTTGCCGGCGACGTGGATCACGTTCTCGTCGTCGAAGCAGCGCACCACGTTGACGATCGCGTCGGTCTCGCGGATGTGGGCCAGGAACTGGTTGCCCAGGCCCTCGCCCTTCGAGGCGCCGGCCACCAGCCCGGCGATGTCGACGAACTCGACGATCGCCGGCACGATGCGCTCGGGCTTCACGATTGCCGACAGCGCCTGCAGGCGCGGGTCGGGCAGCTCGACGATGCCGACGTTCGGCTCGATCGTGCAGAACGGGTAGTTCTCGGCCGCGATGCCGGCTTTCGTCAGCGCGTTGAAAAGGGTGGACTTGCCGACGTTGGGCAGGCCCACGATGCCGCATTTGAGGCTCATGGAGGGGGCTTTCGCAGGTCGAGAGAGAGGGCGAATTTTAAGCGCTCGGCCTACACTGCCTGCTCGACCCCGTTCCAGACCCCTTCGAGGGACCTCTCCATGCTCGAACTCCTGCGCCTGAATCCGCACACCAAGGACCTCGGCGGCGGCTTCACCGTGCGCCGGCTGCTGCCGTCGGCGCAGCAGCAGTCGGTCGGTCCGTTCCTGTTCTTCGACCACTTCGGGCCGATCACCGCCCAGCCGAGCGACAACCACGACGTGCGCCCGCACCCGCACATCGGCCTGGCCACCGTGACCTACCTGTTCGAAGGCGCGATGCTGCACCGCGACAGCACCGGCATCGTGCAGCGCATCGAACCCGGCGCGATCAACTGGATGACCGCCGGCCGCGGCATCACCCACTCCGAGCGCGCGCCCGACGACCTGCGCCACGTGACGCGCCGCAGCCACGGGCTGCAGCTGTGGGCCGCGCTGCCGGCAGAGCACGAGGAAGACGCGCCGAGCTTCTCGCACACCGCGGCCGCCGCGATCCCGTCGGTGTCGGTGGGCGACACCGCGGTGCGGGTGCTGATCGGCAGCGCGTTCGGCGCGGCCTCGCCGACCCCGACGCTGTCGCCGACGCTCTATGTCGACCTGGCGCTGCCGCCCGGCGGCCGGTTGCAGATTCCCGCGGCGGCGCCGCAGCGGGCGCTGTACGGCGTGGACAACGGCTTCACGCTCGACGGCCAGGCGGTGCCGGCGGGCGAGATGGTCGTGCTGCCCGAGGGCGCGCAGCCGGTGCTCGAGGCGCCGCAGGGCGCGCGCGTGATGCTGATCGGCGGCGAGCCGCTCGGCCACCGCTTCATGTGGTGGAACTTCGTCTCCAGCCGCAAGGACCGCATTGCCGAGGCCGCCGACGATTGGGCCGCCCAGCGCTTCGCCGGCGTGCCCGGCGAGACCGAGTTCATTCCGCTGCCGGAGCGCCGGCCCTGACCGTGGCGGGGGCTGGCGTGCCGCGACGCAGCATCAGCACGTTGCCCGCCACCGCCAGCGCCGCGCCGACGGCCGTCAGCACATCCGGCTGGTAGTGCTCGAAGGCCATCGAGACGAGCAGCGCCAGCAGCGGCGTCATCACGCCGATGCTGCCGGCCGGGCCCGGCCCGAGGCGCTGCATCAGTGTCAGGTAGCACGCAAAGGTCAGCACCGAGCCGGCCAGCGACAGGTACAGCAGCGCGATCCACCATGACGCGACGGCCGGCAGCGCCATCGGCTGCCCGCCGGCCAGCACCGCGATGAAGCAGCACAGCGCGCCGTACAGCATGCCGAAGCCGAGGGCCGGCCAGAACGGCAATCCGCGCGCGCCGTTGCGGCTCGCCGCGAGGCTGCCGACCCCCGACAGCAACACCGCGCCGACCGTGAACAGCGCGCCGAGCGTGGTGCCCGCGGCATCGCGCGCATGGCCGAACTCCGGCCAGAAGACGAGCGCGACGCCGGCCAGCCCGAGCAGGCCGCCGGCGATGAAGCGCGGCGTGATCGCGACACCGAACAGCCAGCGTGCGCCGAGCCCGGCGATCAGCGGCGAGGCCGAGTAGCCGACCGCGACCAGCCCCGACGGCAACAGCCGTTCGGCGTGGTAGACGCACAGGTACGACACGCCGTAGAGGAACACGCCCTGCAGCGCGAACCACGCATGCTGGCGCGGCGCGAAGCGCAGCGAGATGCCGCGCGCCGCGGCGAACGCGAGGATCACCGCGCCGGCCAGCGCGAAGCGCAGCGCGACGCCGAACTCCGGCGTCGTGACGCCGACCTGGTACGTGATCGCATGCCAGGTCGTGCCCCAGGTCAGCACGCAGACCGCGAACAGCTGCCAGTTGCGAAGGCGGACCACTTCAGAACCGAATGCTCGCGCTGCCGACCAGCCCGCTGCGCAGCCCGCATTCGACGCCCTCGACGATCACCGCGTTCATGCCGAAGGTGATCTTGCCGTCGAGTCGTTCATCGGCCCGGTAGGTCGACAGCGTGTCGCCCGGCTCCGGTCCCGGCGCGCCGGTCTCGGGGTCGACGTTCGGGATCGGGCAGCGCGGGCAGGGCTTGACCAGGCGCAGCCGCACCGGCCCCTCGGGCGTGTCGAAGCGGATCTCGTCGAGGAAGTCCTCGCCGTGCGCGTCGAGCCCGTCGAGCACCAGGTTCGGCCGGAAGCGCGCCATCGTCATCGCCGCGACGCCCTTGCGCGCGAGGCGCTCGTTCAGTTCGTCGAGCGAGGCCTGCGAGACCACCAGCAGCGGGAAGCCGTCGCTGAACGCGTTCTCGGCGTCGATGTCGCCGCTCCACTGCTTGTTCGACAGCCGCTTGTGCTCCGGGTCGAAGCGCGCGAGGCGCAGCGGGAAGCTCACGCCGCTGTCGGGCGCGGCGAGGAAATCGCTGAACCACTGCGCCGCGAGGTCGCCCATGTCGTAGGCCGCGACGGTGTCGTTCCACACGGTGACCTGGCGCGGTGCCTCGACCGCATCCAGCGCCAGGTGCAGCGCCAGCATGCCGGGCGCGCGCAGCACGAGTTCGGTGTGCTTCAGCGTCGTGCGGATCAGCGCCATGCGCGGCAGCTCGCGCTGGCTGACGAAGCGGCCGGCGGCGTCGACCACCATCCAGGCGCGGTCGAATTCGAGCCCGGTCTCGATCAGCAGCGATTCGTCGAGCGCGACGCCGGCACAGCTCTTCACCGGGTACACGTGCACGCTGCGCAGCGTGACCTGAACTTCCCCCTCGGCCAGCTCGCTCACTTGAACAGCCCCTTCAGCTTGTCTTTCAGTTGGTCCTTGGTCGACGGCTGCGGCCCCGAGGCCGCGCCGCTCGCCGCCGATGGCAGGCCGAGCTTGCCGCGCAGGCTCTCCTTGAGCTTCTCCTCGGCCTTGCCGGTGACTTCGTTCTTCAGCAGCTGGGTCGCGATCTGCGACCACTGGATCTTCCAGTCGATCGCGTCGAACGGCCCGGTCAGCAGCACCGGCACCGTGACGCCCTTCAGCGCCGCGAGGTCGGCGCCGTCCTGGCCCTTGGTGGTGTTGGCGACCGTCGCACGCGCGGTGTAGTCGATGCGGCCGCGGCCGATGTCGAGCATGCCCGAGCCGTTCAACCGCAGGAACGGGCTCTTGGCGTCGAGGTCGGCGTTGCGCGCGATGCCGTCGGTGATCACGAAGCTGGCCGTCAGCTCCGAGAAATCGGTCTTCTCGGCCTGCGTCGCCTTCTGCGAGCTGTCCTGCTTCATGGCCAGCGCTGCCTTGGCCTGGCGCAGGCTCTTCGCGAGGTTGATGCCCTTGATCGCGCCGTCGCGCAGCTGCAGCGCGGCGGTGCCCTTCAGCCGCGCCTTCATCTCGTTGACGCTGCGCCCGGCCGTCTCGATGTCGGCGACGACGCGGCCGGTGCCTTCGAGGATGTCCTTCTTGGCCACGTCCTTCAGCAGCGTGTTGACGTTGACGCCGGTGGCCGTCGCCTTCACCGCGATGCGGCTCGCGCGCGCATCGGCGAACGCGGTCGCGTCGAGCACGCCGCCCCAGGTCTTGCCGTACAGCTTGCTGATGCGCAGCATGCCGCCCTGCAGCGAGGCCTCGAGCGCGGCATCGCTGACGCGGTAGGTCTGGTACGCGAAGCTGCCGATGTGCAGGCTGAACTCGCCCTGCAGCGCGCGCAGCGGCGACAGGTCGACCGGCGTGTCGGCGCCGGGCTTCTCGGTGGCCGCAGGCGCCGGGGTGGGTGCGGTGCTGGACGGCGGCAGCAGCCGGTTCAGGTCCAGCGCCTCGAAGTTGGCCGAGGCCTTCACCGTGATCGGCGTGCCGGCGAGCGTGATGGCGCCCTCGCTGCGGAACGGGTTGGCATTGATCTGCCCGGCCAGCGACCAGTGCGCCGCCTGCGACGACGCGTCGGCCTTGCCGCGCATGTCGAGCACCAGCGGTTGCAGCGAGGGTTCCTGGATCTTCAGCTGGGCCGCCAGCGCGTCGAGCGCGAACGCGCTCTTGGCCGGTTGCAGCTGCAGGTCGGCGCGCACCGTGCCCGCCAGCTCGCGCTGGCCGGTGTTGCCAGGTCCGGTTCCCTTCATGCTGCCTTTGAACGTGGCCTCGAAGCCGGGCACCTTGACCATGTCGAAGCTGCCGCCCGGCGCCGCCGACTTGAAGCTGGCATCGATCGCGGTCGGCCCTTCGAGCGACAGCTTGCCGCTCAGCGCGCTGCCGGTCAGCGCCTCGCCCTTCACGTTCAGCTCGGGCCAGTCGAGCGAGGCCGACAGCGGCTGGCCGCCTTGCGTGCCGGCCAGCTTGACCTGCAAGGCGCTGAGCGACAGGTTGCGCGCTGCCGGGTCGAACGCGAAGTGCTTGATCTGCACCCGGCTGCCGGCCAGCTTCAGCGAGCCGAGCGTTGCGCCGAGCCCCAGGTCGAGGTCTTGTGCATCGAGCGTGCCGCGCTGGCCGTCGTAGCCGAGCGCACCCTGGATCTTCACGTCCATCGCCTGCACGCCGAACGCATCGCCCTGCCAGCCGAGCTGCATGTCGCGCAGCTTCACGCCCTGCTGCGCGAGCAGCAGCGTCAGCTTGGTCTCGCCGCTCAAGCGGCCCTTGACGGCCGGCGCCTTCATCGCGAGCTCGGCCTGCAGCTTGACCGGCGACTCCACCTGGTCGGCCAGCCGGCCGGTGTGCAGCGAGTTCAGCGTGATCTCGCCGGAGAGCTGGTCGCGCTCGTCGCGCAGGCTCAGCCGCAGGTCATCGAGCTGCACGCTGCTGACGTCGAAGCGCAGCGGCGCGCCCGAGGCGGCCTGGCTGGCCGGCGACGCGGGGGCGCCGGGCGGCGGCGCGTCGCCGGCGATCAGGTCGTCGATGTTGGTCTTGCCCTGCGCGTCACGGCGGTACACCAGCCGCAGCCCGCGGGCGCTGACGTGGTCGACCACCAGCTGCCGGCGCAGCAGCGGCAGCACCGCGACCGACAGCGAGGCCTCGTCGAGCGCGGCGAATTCGTCGGCGCGGCCTTTCTCGCTGAGCTTGACGGCCGACAGCTGCACCGCCAGGCGCGGGAACACCGACAGCTTGATCGGCCCGTCGATCGCGAGCGTGCGGGCGCGGTGGGTTTTCATCCAGTCGATCGCGAGGCCCTTGTAGGCGTTCGGGTCGAAGGTCGAGGCCAGCCAGGCGAGCACGGCACCGAGCAGCAGCACCAGCACCGCCAGTGCCAGCAGGAGTTTGCGGATCCAGGGTTTCATCGAATGGTTGACCGCATGGGCACAGCGTGGGGGCACCGATTCTGCCCTCAAGGGCGCCAGGGTGGTGCCGATCCCTACAATGAAACCTCATGAAACGCTTCGATCTGTGTGTCCGAGGGGCCGGCATCGTCGGCCAGGCGCTCGCGTTGTCGCTCGCCCGCCAGGGCTTGCGCGTGGCCCTGGTGCCGGATGCCGCGGCGCACGCCGGCGAGGATGTGCGCGCCTATGCGCTGAACCCCGGCTCGGTCGCGCTGCTGAAGTCGCTGAAGGTCTGGGAGGCGCTGCCGCCCGGCGCGGCGACCGCGGTGCACGAGATGCGCGTCGAAGGCGATGCGGCCGGGTCCGCGCTCGAGTTCTCGGCCTGGCAGCAGCACGTGGCCGAGCTGGCCTTCATCACCGACGTGGCCGCACTGGAGCAGGCGCTCGCCACCGCGGTGCGCTATTCGCCCCACATCGAGCTGCTGGCGCCCGGTGTCGATGCCGATACCGAGGTGCAGGCGCCGCTGACGGCCTTGTGCGAAGGCAAGGCCTCGGCCTCGCGGGCCGCGCTGGGCGTGCGCTTCGAGCGCCACGACTACGGCCAGGTCGCGATCGCGGCGCGCCTGGTCGCCGACCAGCCGCACCGCCACACCGCGCGCCAGTGGTTCCGCGCCCCCGACATCCTCGCGCTGCTGCCGTTCGACCTGCCGCAGCCGGGCTGCTCGCATGCGCTGGTCTGGTCGCTGCCGCAGGCGCGCGCGCAGGCGCTGCTGGCGCTCGATGCCGCGGCCTTCGAGCAGGAACTCAATGACGCCACTGGCGGCGCCTGCGGCCGCCTGACACTGGCCTCGGCGCGCGCCGGCTGGCCGCTGGTGCAGGCCAGTGCCAGCGCCTGGTGCGGCCCCGGCTGGGTGCTGCTGGGCGATGCGGCGCACGTCGTGCACCCGCTGGCCGGGCAGGGCCTGAACCTCGGGCTGGCCGACGTGGCCTCGCTGTCGCAGGTGTTGGCAGAGCGGGAGCCGTGGCGCGAGCTGTCCGACGCCAAGCTGCTGCGCCGTTACGAACGCTCACGCCTTGCCCCCACCCGGGCGATGGGAGAATTGACCGGCGGTCTGTGGCGGTTGTTTTCCACGGATCAGGCGGCGGTGCGGGAACTTCGCAACCGCGGCATGACTCTCGTCAACCACCTCTCCCCGCTGAAGCGCTGGCTCACCGCCCGGGCGCTCGACACTTGAAGGCACTGCCATGCTGAGCTCGATCCGATCCCGCCTCGCCACTCCGCTGGCCATCGTGGCGCTGCTGCTGTCCCCGCTGGTCCACGCCGATGAGGCGCAGATCCGCAAGAACCTCGCCGAGCGCCTGACCAACCTGCCGAAGATCGACGAGGTCGGCAAGACGCCGATCCCGGGCATCTACGAAGTGCGCATGGGCACCGAGATCCTCTACACCGACGAGCAGGGCAACTACCTGATCGAGGGCGCGCTGATCGACACCAAGGCGCGCACCAACCTGACCGAGGCGCGCATCAACAAGCTGACCGCGATCGACTTCGCGACATTGCCGCTGAAGGACGCGATGGTCTGGAAGAACGGCACCGGCGCGCGCCGCATCGCCGTCTTCGCCGACCCGAACTGCGGCTACTGCCGCCGCTTCGAGGCCGACCTGCAGAAGATCAAGGACGTCACCGTCTACACCTTCCTGTACCCGATCCTCGGCGGTGATTCGCCGCAGAAGTCGCGCGACATCTGGTGCTCGAAGGAGCCGAGCAAGACCTGGCTCGGCTGGATGCTGCGCAGCGAGCAGCCGCCGCGTTCGATGGGCAACTGCGAGACGCCGTTCGATCGCAACCTCGCGATGGGCAAGAAATACCGCATCAACGGCACGCCGGCGCTGGTGTTCGCTGACGGCACGCGCTTCCCCGGCGCGATGCCGCTCGACCAGATCGAGAAGCAACTGATCGCGAGCACCAACCCCACCGCCACCACAACCATCGCCAAGTGACCTCGTCGATTTCCCACCGCATCGAGATCGCCGATGCCCACGCGCACCAGTTCCGCGTCACGCTCACCGTACCGCAGCCGGCGTCGCAGCAGCGGCTGAGCCTGCCGGCGTGGATTCCCGGCAGCTACCTGGTGCGCGAGTTCGCGCGCCACCTCTCGCAGCTGCAGGCGCGCCAGGGCTCGCGCGAGATCGCGCTGCAGCAGCTGGACAAGGCCACCTGGCTGGCCGCCTGCGACGGCCGCGGCGCGCTGACCGTCAGCTACCTCGTCTACGCATTCGACACCTCGGTGCGCACCGCCTTCCTCGATGCGCGGCGCGGTTTCTTCAACGGCACCAGCGTGTTCCTGCGGGTCGAAGGGCGCGAGGCCGAGCCGCAGGCCGTCGAGATGCGCGGGCTGCCGAAGGGCTGGCGTGTCGGCACCGCGCTGCCGGCGGTCAAGACCGATGCACGCGGCCAGGGGCTGTACCGGGCGGCCGACTACGACGAGCTGGTCGACCACCCGGTCGAGCTGGGCGATTTCTGGCGCGGCGAGTTCAAGGCGGCCGGCGTGCCGCACGAGTTCATCGTGGCCGGCGCGCTGCCCGACTTCGACGGCGAACGCCTGCTCGCCGATGCGCGCCGCATCTGCGAGGCCGAGATCGCGTTCTGGCACGGCCGCAAGAAGCCGCACTTCAAGCGCTACGTGTTCATGCTGAACGCGGTGGACGACGGCTACGGTGGCCTGGAGCACCGCGCCAGCACCGCGCTGATCGCCGCGCGGCGCGACCTGCCGCAGCGCACGCCGGCCGACGCGAAGGCGCCGGCCCCGGTGAAAACCGACGCGCGTGCCGAGCTGAGCGAGGGCTACGTCACGCTGCTCGGCCTGATCAGCCACGAGTATTTCCACACCTGGAACGTCAAGCGCCTGCGGCCGGCCGAGTTCGCCCGCTACGACTACACGCAGGAGAACTACACCGAGCTGCTGTGGTTCTTCGAGGGCTTCACCTCGTACTACGACGACCTGCTGCTGCTGCGTGCCGGCCTGATCGACGAGGCGCGCTACCTGAAGTTGCTGGCCAAGACGGTGACCGGCGTGCTGGCCGCGCCGGGCCGCCAGGTGCAGAGCGTCGCGCAATCGAGCTTCGATGCCTGGGTCAAGTACTACCGCGGCGACGAGAACACGCCGAACGCGACGATCAGCTACTACACCAAGGGCTCACTGGTCGCGCTGGCGCTCGACCTGACGCTGCGCACGCGCGGCCAGGGCACGCTCGACGACGTGATGCGCGGCCTGTGGGCCCGCAGCGACGGCGGGCCGATCTCGCAGGACGACATCGCGGCCGTGCTGCACGAGGTGGGCGGCCGCTCGATGGCGAAGGAACTGCAGGCCTGGGTGCACGGCACCGGCGACCTGCCGCTGAAGGAGTTGCTCCAGCGCGCCGGCGTCAGCTGGACGCAGCAGGCGCCGACGCTGGCGCAGCGGCTGGGCCTGCGGGTGTCGGAGAGCGCGCTGACCGGCATCAAGGTGAGCCACGTGCTGCGTGGCGGTGCGGCCGAAGCGGCCGGGCTGGCGGCCGGTGACGAGCTGCTGGGCGTCGACGACTGGCGCCTGCGCCGGCTCGACGAGCTGCTGCGCCTGCTGCCGGAAGACGGTAGCGCGACGCTGCTGGTGTCGCGCGACCAGCGCCTGCTGCACCTGCCGCTCGTGGCGGCCGCGGCCGCCGACAGCGGTGCGGTCGCGCTGTCCCCCGCACCGGCGCTCGCCGACAACCCCGCCGCCACCGCCGCGCAGTTCCTGCGGCAGGCATGGATGCGCGGCTGACCGGACGCTTGCGCGCGACGCCCCGACGCCGCGCGGCGCTGCTGGCGCTGGTGCTCGGCGTGCTGGGGGTRCACGGCTGCGTGACGCGCCACCTGGCCGATCGCATGGGCGAGTTCTCGGTGGCGCCGATGCCGCAGCGCCTGCAGGTCGCGTATGTGCGCGAGCTGCAGCCGACGGTGCCGTTGGCGATCGCGGCCGTGTCCAAACCACCGCCGCCGCCGAAGCGGGTGGCGCGCGCGGCCGTCGCGTCGCCTGAGGCCGTGCTGCCCGCCGAAGCGGCTGCGTCGGCGGTGCCGGCCGAGCCCGCGGCGTCCGAACCGGTTCCCGACGTCGTCGTCGCCGCAGCTGAACCCGCCGCTTCGGCACCCGATGCCGCGGCCTCCGCGCCGCCGCCCGAGCCATCGCCGGTCGCCGTCGACAGCGCGGCGTCCGCCCCGGCCGCGTTCGAATGGCCCGGCTCGACCCGCCTCAGCTACGTGCTGACCGGCAACTTCCGCGGCCACGTCGACGGCGAGGCGCAGGTCGAATGGATCCGCGACGGCAACCGCTACCAGGTGAACGTCGACGTGATCATCGGGCTGTCGTTCGCGCCGACCGCGTCGCGCCGGCTGAGCAGCGAAGGCCAGCTGACCGCCGACGGCCTGTACCCGACGCGCTACGACCAGCTGACGCACGTGATGCTGCGCGACGACCAGCGCGTCGCGATGCAGCTGCTGCCCGATGCGGTGGTGCTTGCCAACGGGCAGCGCCGCATCCGCTGGCCGGGCGTGCAGGACACCGCGAGCCAGTTCGTGCAGCTGACCTGGCTGTTCACGACGCAGCCGCAGAAGCTGCGCACCGGCGAGAGCGTCGAGATCCCGCTGGCGCTGCCGTACCGCGTCGAGCCGTGGACCTACGACGTGCTGGAGGAGGAGACGCTGTACACCCCCTTCGGCGAGGTGCAGGCCTTCCGCGTGAAGCCGCGCCGGCAGCCGCGCGGCGGCGACCTGATCCCCGAGATGTGGATCGCGCCGAGCATGCGCTACCTGCCGCTGCGCATCCGCATCCACCAGGACGCCGACACCTGGGTCGACCTGATGATCAAGCGCAAGCCGGAGCTGGCCGCGTCGTGAGCGCGCTCTGGCGGCGAGACGTGCCTACACTCGATCCATCATCCCCGGAACACCACAGAGAAGGAGACAAGATGAGCTACGAATGCATTCTCACCGACGTCCAGGGCAGCGGCCCGCTGCGCATCGGCGTCGTCACGCTGAGCCGGCCGAAGCAGCTGAACGCGTTGAACGACACGCTGATGAACGAGCTGGGCACGGCGCTGAAGGCCTTCGACGCCGACGAGTCGATCGGCTGCATGGTGGTCACCGGCAGCGAGAAGGCTTTCGCGGCCGGCGCCGACATCGGCGCGATGGCGGGCTGGAACTTCATGGATGTCTACAAGAGCGACTACATCACGCGCAACTGGGAGACCATCCGCAGCGTGCGCAAGCCGGTGATCGCGGCGGTCAGCGGCTTCGCGCTGGGCGGCGGCTGCGAACTCGCGATGATGTGCGATTTCATCATCGCGGCCGACACCGCGAAGTTCGGCCAGCCCGAGATCAAGCTCGGCATCATTCCCGGCGCCGGCGGCACGCAGCGGCTGCCGCGGGCGATCGGCAAGGCGAAGGCGATGGACATGGTGCTGACCGGCCGCATGATGGACGCCGCCGAGGCCGAGCGCGCGGGCCTGGTGTCGCGCGTGGTGCCGGCGGCCGAGCTGCTGAGCGTGACGCTGGCGGCGGCGCAGGCGATCTGCGAGTTCGGCGGGCCGAGCGTGATGATGGCCAAGGAGGCGGTGAACCGCGCTTACGAAGGCCCGTTGTCCGAGGGCATCCAGTTCGAGCGCCGCATGTTCCATGCGCTGTTCGCGACCGAGGACCAGAAGGAAGGCATGGACGCGTTCGTCAACAAGCGCAAGGCGGTGTTCAAGCATCGGTAGTTCTGGCGCGGAAGGCGCGTGCGGGGAGGCTGTGGCTCGCCGGCCGGTGCGGTCATCGCCCCTCTCGGGGCGAAGACTTCCCTCCGCTGACTGGTTTCATGGCCCGTCGCCGAAACTCCCGCCACTCACTTCGTTCGTTGTGGTCAAACAGTCGGCGACAGTCAGTTCACGATCGCGCTGCGCGCGGGGCCAAGAAACCAGCCAGCTCCCGCCCCGTCCCTATTGGCGCTCCACAGCCTCCCCGCACGCGCCTTCCGCCACCACCGCTCTTGGGGGAGGTGACAAGCGAACAAGTGGGTGTTGATCCCGGATGCCAATCCGGGTCAGTGGTTGCTGTACACGAGCAGCCGGCCTTTGTACGCCGCATGGGTCGCATCCGCCACCTGYTGCAGCCGTTCTTCCTGCAGCGCGAACCCCATCGCTGCCATCTGCTTGCTGAACTTGGCGCGGTTGCCGCGGTTCGGATCGACGATCCAGACCTCGGCGCGCGCGCCGACGTGGCGGCCGATGAAGCCGGCGAGCAGGCCGCCGTCATCGCGCTCGTACAGGATGTCGCTGCCGATCACCAGGTCGAAGCGGCCGCTGATCGTCTGCTCGGCCTGCGGCACTGGCGGCAGCAGGTCGTCGGCGGATTCGGACCACTGCCCGTGCCGGTAGGCCATCGGCAGCAGGCCGTTGAGCCGCAGGTTCTCGGCGAGGAAGCCGGCGGTGAGCGGATGGCAGTCGCTCGCGGTCACGTCGCTGCCGCGGCGATGGCTGACCAGACTCGCGAGCGCGAGGCCGCAGCCGATCTCGAGGATGCGTTCGTGCGGCACCATCGTGCGCGCCGCCATGCGCGCCGCGAGCTGCAGGCCCGAGGGCCACAGCAACCCGAACAGCGGCCAGGCCGCCGACGAGATGCCCTGCCGCAGCGCGAGGTCGTGGGGATCGGAGAACTGCTGGCGGTCCAGCAACGAGCGAATCTGCAGGTCGGCAACGCCGTCGATGGCGATGTGCTCGTGTTTGACCAGATATCCAGGCATCGCGCAGTGTAGATGCCGGCGAACAACCCCGTGCAGGTCTCAGCGTGGCAGGAAAGCCTGGCGAAGAATCGCGCCTGTCCTGTCGTCGATCTCGATCAGCACGTTCATGCCAAGCGATTCATGGTTGGACATGACCTGCCAGCGAGGTTTCTCGAACCACGGTCGGTACTTGCGAACGCTGACCGGATCGAGAAACGCCCAGCCTCGCTCGGTTGCAAGCTGGCGAGCGACGCTCAACGCTTCGTCGCTCGTCACGGGGCGGTCAACCCTCTTTCCGCAGCGACGGGAACAGGATCACGTCGCGGATGCTCGGGCTGTCGGTGATCAGCATCATCAGCCGGTCGATGCCGATGCCGCAGCCGCCGGTCGGGGGCATGCCGTACTCCAGCGCGCGGATGAAATCGGCATCGTAGAACATCGCCTCCTCGTCGCCGGCCTCCTTGTTGGCCGCCTGCGCGTGGAAGCGCGCCGCCTGGTCCTCGGCATCGTTCAGCTCCGAGAAGCCGTTCGCGTACTCGCGGCCGGTCATGAAGAGCTCGAAGCGCTCGGCCACGCCGGGGTTGGCGTCCGAGGCGCGGGCCAGCGGCGACACCTCGACCGGGTAGTCGATGATGAAGGTCGGGTGCCACAGCTTCTCTTCGACCGCGGCCTCGAACAGGCCGAACTGCAGCTCGGGCAACTTCCAGTGCGCCGGCGCTTCGTCGCCCAGCGCCTTCAGCTTCGCGCGCAGCACCTCGGCGTCGCCGGCTTCGGCCTCGCTCAGGCCGGCATGAACCACCAGCGAATCGCGCACCGTCAGCCGCGTGAACGGCTTGTCGAGGTCGACCGGCTTGCCGGCGTAGCTCAAGCTGGCCGAGCCGGTCGCCTGGCGCGCGGCGTGGCGCAGCACCTGCTCGGTGAAGTCCATCACGTCATGGTGGTTCCACCAGGCCGCATAGAACTCCATCATCGTGAACTCGGGGTTGTGGCGCACCGAGATGCCTTCGTTGCGGAAGTTGCGGTTCACCTCGAACACCCGCTCGAAGCCGCCGACCACCAGCCGCTTCAGGTACAGCTCGGGCGCGATGCGCAGGAACATCTCCTGGTCGAGCGCGTTGTGGTGCGTGACGAAGGGCTTGGCGTTCGCGCCGCCCGGGATCGGGTGCAGCATCGGCGTCTCGACCTCCATGAAGCCGTGCTCGAGCATGAAGTGCCGGATCGAGCCGAGCGCCTTGCTGCGCGCGACGAAGCGCTTGCGCGCCTCTTCGTCGGTGATCAGGTCGACATACCGCTGGCGGTACTTCTGCTCCTGGTCGGCCATGCCGTGGAACTTGTCCGGCAGCGGGCGCAGGCTCTTGGTCAGCAGGCGCAGCGTGGTCACGCGCACCGACAGCTCGCCGGTCTTGGTGCGGAACAGCGTGCCCTCGGCGCCGAGGATGTCGCCCAGGTCCCAGTGCTTGAACGCGGCGTAGACCTCGTCGCCCAGCGCGTCCTTCGTGACGAACAGCTGCAGCCGGCCGGTCGAATCCTGCAGCGTCGCGAAGCTGGCCTTGCCCATCATCCGCTTGAGCATCATCCGCCCGCCCAGGCTGACGACGATGCCCTGCGGCTCCAGCTCCTCGTTCGGCAGCTCGCCGTACTTGCGGACCAGGTCGAGCGCATGGTGCTTCGGCTTGAAGTCGTTCGGGAACGCGACGCCCTGCTGGCGGATCGCGGACAGCTTCTCGCGGCGTTCGGCGATCAGCTTGTTTTCGTCGTCGGGCGGCTGGGGCGGGGTGGTCTGGGTCATTGTGGGGGCTCTGGAAATGCGCCGCAATTTTAGGCGGACGGCCCGGGATTCCCCCGCCGGGGCGCCCCTGGCCGAATAAAATCGCCCGTTTGCCCCGCCGGGCACCTGCCTTCGAGACCCCATGCCGACACCCTCCATCATCCGTGACCGCAAGCTGCGCCTGGCGCTGGTGGGCTGCGGGCGCATCGCCCAGAACCACTTCGCCGCGCTGAAGCAGCATGCCGACCGCGCCGAATGGGTGGCGGTCTGCGACAACCAGCCCGAGCTGCTGGCCAAGGCGGTCGCGCTGACCGGCGCCCAGGGCTTTGCATCGCTCGACGCGCTGCTGGCGGGCAGCGATGCCGACCTGGTGGTGCTGGCCACGCCCAGCGGCCTGCACCCGCGCCAGGCGATCAAGGTCGCGCAGGCCGGCCGCCACGTGCTCAGCGAGAAGCCGATGGCCACCAAGTGGGACGAGGGCGTCGCGATGGTGCGGGCCTGCCGGGATGCCGGCGTCAAGCTGTTCGTCGTCAAGCAGAACCGGCTCAATGCGACGCTGCAGCTGGTCAAGCGCGCGGTCGACCAGGGCCGCTTCGGCAAGCTGGCGATGGTGGCCGTCAACGTGTTCTGGACCCGGCCGCAGGCCTACTACGACGCCGCGCCGTGGCGCGGCCGCTGGGACATGGACGGCGGCGCCTTCATGAACCAGGCCAGCCACTACGTCGACATGGTCGACTGGCTGGTCGGCCCGGTCGACAACGTGCACGCCTACACCGCAACGCTGTCGCGCAACATCGAGGCCGAAGACACCGGCGTGATGAGCCTGCGGCTGCGCAACGGCGCGCTGGCGTCGATCAACGTGACGATGCTGACGCACAACAAGAACTTCGAAGGCAGCATCACGCTGCTCGGCGAGCGCGGCACGGTGCGGGTCGGCGGCGTCGCCGTCAACAAGATCGAGCACTGGGAATTCGACACGCCGCACGAGGACGACGCCAAGGTGGCCGACGCGAGCTACGGCATCACCTCGGTCTACGGCCCCGGCCACCCGCTGTACTACGACAACGTGATCAACACGCTGCGCGGCGAGGCGCATGCCGAGGTCGACGGCTACGAGGGCCTGCGCTCGCTCGAGGTGCTGATCGCCGGCTACCGCTCGGCACGCGACGGCGTGCGGGTCGGCTTGCCGCTGGTGTTTTGATGATTCACTCCTCCGCCATCGTCGACGAGGGTGCCCAGCTCGGCGCCGGCACCCGCGTCTGGCACTTCGCCCATGTGTGCGCCGGCGCCCGCATCGGCGACGGCTGCTCGCTGGGCCAGGGCGTCTACGTCGGCAACGACGTGCGCATCGGCCACAACGTGAAGATCCAGAACAACGTGTCGGTCTACGACGCGGTGACGCTCGAGGACGACGTGTTCTGCGGCCCGAGCATGGTCTTCACCAACGTCTACAACCCGCGCTCGGCGGTCACGCGCAAGAACGAATACCGCCGCACGCTGGTGCGCCAGGGCGCGACGCTGGGTGCCAACTGCACCATCGTCTGCGGGCACACGGTGGGCCGCTACGCGTTCATCGGCGCCGGCGCGGTGGTCCACCGCGACGTGCCGGATTTCGCGCTGATGGTCGGGGTGCCGGCGCGCCAGGCCGGCTGGATGAGCCGGCACGGCGAGCGGCTCGCCCTGCCGTTGAGCGGCGACGGCGAAGCCGCCTGCCCCGCCACCGGCGAGCGTTACGTGCTGCGCAACGGCGTGTGCCAACCTGCAGAGGAAGTCCAGGCATGAGCAACCCCAAGCTCGATTTCGTCGACCTGAAGGCGCAGTACGCCGCGCTGAAGGGCCCGATCGCCGAGCGCATGCAGCGCGTGCTCGACCACGGCCAGTACATCATGGGGCCCGAGGTCGCCGAGCTCGAGGAGCGTCTCGCCACGTACACCGGCGCGCGCCACTGCATCACGGTGGCCAGCGGCACCGAGGCGCTGCTGATCGCGCTGATGGCGCTCGACCTGAAGCCGGGCGACGAGGTCGTCACGACGGCGTTCACCTTCGCGGCCACCGCCGAGATGATCGTGCTGCTCGGCGGCGTGCCGGTGTTCGTCGACATCGAGCCCGACACCTGCAACATCGACGTCTCGCAGATCGAGGCGAAGATCACGCCGCGCACCCGCGCGATCATGCCGGTGAGCCTGTACGGCCAGGCGGCCGACATGGACGAGATCAACGCGATCGCGCAGCGCCACGGCCTGCCGGTGATCGAAGACGCGGCGCAGAGCTTCGGGGCCGACTACGCAGGCCACGATGGCAAGTCGCGCAAGAGCTGCAACCTGAGCACCTTCGGCTGCACCAGCTTTTTCCCGAGCAAGCCGCTCGGCTGCTACGGCGACGGCGGCGCGATCTTCACCAGCGACGACCGCCTCGCGCAGGCCTGCCGCGAGATCCGCGTTCACGGCCAGAGCGCCCGCTACACGCACACCCGCGTCGGCGTCGGCGGCCGCATGGACACGCTGCAGTGCGCGGTGGTGCTGGCCAAGCTCGAGCGCTTCGACTGGGAGATCGAGCGTCGCCTCGCGATCGGCGCGCGCTACAACGCGCTGCTGGCTGGCCGGCTGCCGGTGGTCGCGCAGCGGCCCGGCCGCTCCAGCGTCTTCGCGCAGTACACCGTGTTCGTCGACGACCGCCCGGCGGTGCAGGCATCCCTCACCGCGCAAGGCATCCCGACCGCCGTGCACTACCCGCGGCCGGTGCACCGCCAGCCGGCCTACGCGGCCCATGCGCCGTCCGGCGGCTGCCCGCAGGCGGACCAGGTCGCCGAGCGCTGCCTCAGCCTGCCGATGAGCGCCGACCTCAGCGCTGCCGACCAGGACCGCGTGATCGCCGCGTTGGCCGTCGCTGCGCGCCGCTGACGGCATGGCCGACGCGCCGCTGCCTTCGCCGACGCGCGGCCTGCTGCGGGCGAGCCTGACGCTGGCCGCCGGCGGCGCGCTGGCGCAGGCCTTGCCGCTGCTGCTCGGCCCGTTGCTGACGCGGCTGTTCGCGCCGGCCGAGTTCGGCCACTACCACCTGTTCGCCGCGGTCGCCGCCAACCTCGGCGTCGTGGCCTGCGGCCGCTATGAATTCGCGCTGCCGATGGCGGCCGACGACGGCGAGGCCGATGCACTGCGCCGGGTCGCGCTGCGGCTGCTGGCCGGCACGACCGCACTCGCTGCGCTGGGGGCCGCCGGCTGGGCGCTGGCC